>CBFHML010000100.1:0-5846 GCA_965656855.1 Roseovarius sp. | reverse complement strand
TGCCATAGGCGTGGATCACACCGCCATTGATGACCGTCGGGTCATAGCGTCCGTGATCCAGCAGGGCCGCCACCATCGTCGTGGTGGTCGTCTTGCCATGCGTGCCCGCCACGGCCACGTTGGATTTGAGGCGCATCAGCTCCGCCAGCATCTCGGCCCGGCGCACCACCGGCAGGCCGCGCCTGCGGGCCTCGTCCAGTTCCGGGTTGCCCGGCTTGATCGCGGTCGAGACGACGACGACCTCTGCATTTTCCAGATTTGCGGGCGCCTGCCCTTCAAAGATGGTCGCGCCCTTATCCGCCAGCCGCTGTGTGATCGGCGTGGATTTAAGGTCAGACCCCTGAACCGTGTAGCCGAAATTCACCAGCACCTCGGCGATGCCGGACATGCCGATGCCGCCGATACCGACGAAATGGATCGGCCCCACATCACCGGGAAGCTTTGTCGCTGCGTTCATTGGTGCCGCTCCTTCAAGTCTGAGATCCCTCATGCACTGTGTCTCCCTGCCAGATCTTCGACCATATCCGCCAGATACTGCGGCGCGTCGGGCATCGCGGCGGACAAGGCCGCTTGCGACATCTGCTGCGCCCCGGCCGAATTCATCAGCACCGTGGCTATTTGTTCGCAAAGCGTCCCCACTTCGAGGCGCTTTTCCGGGATAACGATCGCGCCACCGGCCTCTGCCAGCCCCTTGGCGTTCGCTGTCTGATGATCGCCTGCCGCCTCGGCAAAGGGGATCAGGATGCTGGGCCGCCCAATGACCGAGATATCGGCCACGCTGCTTGCGCCCGCCCGGCTGATGACCAATTGCGCCTCGGACATGCGCGCAGGCACATCCCGGAAAAATGGCTGCACCTCGGCTGTGATCCCCGCATCGGCATAGTAGCTCGACACCCGCTCGACATCTTCGGCGCGCGCCTGATGGCTCACACGGATGTTGCGCAAAATCTCTGATGGCAGATCGGCAATCGCAGGCGGCACCACGTCAGACAGGATGCGCGCCCCCTGAGAGCCGCCGATGACCAGAATTGACATCGGATAATCCCCCGGTGGGATATACCCCGCACCGCCCCGTTCCAGAACGGCCGCGCGCACAGGGTTGCCCACATGCGCGGCCTCGACGCCGTCAGGCAGCGTGGTGGGCCATGTGCCACAGGCCACCTTGTTCACGCGCTTGGCAAAGAGCTTGTTCACACGGCCAAGCACGCCGTTTTGTTCATGGATCATGCGCGGGCGGCGCAGGATCACCGCTGCCGACAGGGCCGGAATGGTCGGATAGCCGCCAAAGCCGACAACGACGTCCGGCCTGTCGCGCATCATGCGCAGGGTCGCCCCCAGCACCCCGCCGGCAATGTGAAAGGGCGCCAGCACCTTGTTCATCAGACCGCCACGCGCGAACGTGGCGCTTGCCACCTGTTCGATCCGGGTCGCCTGCGGAAAGCCACCGGTAAAGCGCGCCCCGCGCGGGTCGGTCGACAGCTTGACCCGCCAGCCGCGGCTCAACATCACCTCGGCCAGCGCCTGTGCGGGAAACATGTGCCCGCCCGTACCACCAGCCGCGATTACCAGCAAAGGCTGCTTGTCGCTCATGTCCGCGTCCTCATCTGACCGTCACGCCTCATCGGCCCCGCCCTCGCAGCAAATCATTGATCTCACCCTGTGGACGCGACCGTGTCAGCGCGAACAGCATCCCCACAAGGATCCCAGTCGCGATCAGCGACGAACCGCCATAGCTAACAAAAGGCAGGGTCATGCCCTTGGCCGGCAAGAGCCGCACAGCCACACCCATGTTGATCATCGCCTGCACGCCAAAGATGGCAACAAGGCCCGTACCCGCAAGCCGGATAAAGGTATCGCGCTCACGCATGAGCCGGCTGAGGCTGCGCACGACGATACCTGCGTAAAGCGCGATGATGACCATCACCAGCACCAGCCCGTATTCCTCTGCCGCGACGGCGATGATGAAATCCGTATGCGCATCCGGCAATGACCATTTGACCGATCCCTCGCCCACGCCGACCCCGAAAAAGCCACCTTCCATGATGGCATTGGTGGCAAAACCAAGCTGTGTGTTGGGGTCAACATCGGGGCTCAAAAAGCCGTCGATCCGGCGCGCGAAATGCTCTGAATTGGAATAGGCCAGCGACCCGGCAAAGACGACAAGCCCCGCGATCAGCACCAGCAGGGCAATCGGCGCACCGGCAACGAAATACATCACACCCCAGCCGAAAAGCATCAGGCAGGCCTGTCCGAAATCAGGCTGCAGCGCCAGCATGATCACGATCAGCACGGTGACGAAAAACGACAGCCGCATGCCCGGTGGGCCGTTGATTTCCTGACTGGCCGACATCATCCATGCCGCCACGACGATAAAGACGGGCTTGAGAAATTCCGACGGCTGCAACGACGCAAAGCCCAGGCTGTACCAGCGCACAGCCCCCTTGCCGAAATCCGTGCCAAAAACCGGCAAAAGCGCCAGCGCCGTAAACGCGGCAAGAAAGCCCAGAACCGCCAGCCTGCGCACAAGCTGCGGCGACATCATAGAGGTCAGCATCATCGCGGTCAGCGCCATAAAGCCAAAGGCCGCCTGACGCTGGACATAATGAAACGGCTCGAACCCATTCTTTTCCGCAAGGGGCGGCGACGCCGCAAGCCCCAGCAGAATGCCGATCCCGAACAGGATCAGCACGCAGGACACCGACCATTTGTCGATCGTCCGCCACCATTTTGGTAGGATCGGCTCGACATCCCGGACGGGTGCCGTGCCGTAAACCATCTCTGTCATATGAACCGCCGTTCACTGCCTCATTCATGCCCCTTAAGGGGTCTATTGGCACAGTGTAGCCAATTCGGCCGCAACCGGAAAGGGTTTTGTGCCCTGCGGCAACGGTTGGTATCGCGGATCAGTCACGCGACGGCAAAATCATGCGTCAGTTTCTTAGCGCATTGTCGCAAAACCACCATCGCCGACCCGCCCTCTCTTGACCTTGGTCGCACGCTTTGGCACGGGCTGAGGATGGAGTTCACAACCCTGATCCTTGGTGCCGGTGCCGCAGGCATGATGTGCGCCGCCCATGCCGGGCCGGGCGTGCTTATTGTCGATCACGCCAAGGCCCCCGGCGAAAAGATCCGCATCTCGGGCGGGGGGCGGTGCAATTTCACCAACCTGCACGCAGCGCCCGCCAATTTCATCTCGGCCAATCCGCATTTCTGCAAATCCGCGCTTAGCCGCTATACCCAGTGGGATTTCATGGATCTTGTCGCGCGGCATGGCATCAGTTGGCATGAAAAAACGCTGGGACAGCTTTTTTGTGACGGCAAGTCGGCGGCGATCATCACCATGCTGCGCGATGAGATGACACGCGCGGGCGCGGAACTTTGGCTGCGCAGCTCGGTGGTGGAGCTTGCCCATGACGGCACCCGCTTTCGCGCCACGCTGGAGCGTGAGGGCAAACGCCAGCAGATCACCGCGCGCAACGTGGTGGTCGCAACCGGGGGTAAATCCATTCCCGCGATGGGTGCCACCGGCCTTGCCTATGAGATCGCAGAGCAATTCGGTCACGCCATCACCGACCCGCGTCCCGCGCTGGTGCCCCTCACGTTTTCCGATCAACGCTTTGCCCCTATCTCGGGCGTCGCGGCCCCGGCGCGCGTCACAGCCGGCGAGGCCAGCTTTGATGAGGCGATCCTCTTTACCCATCGCGGGCTGTCCGGGCCTGCGGTTCTGCAAGCGTCATCCTATTGGCACGAGGGCGAAGAGATCACCATCGACCTCGACCCGGACGGCACCCTTTACACCGCGCTGCGCAATCAGCGCGCGCAGTCCGGTCGCAAGCTTTTCACCACCGAACTGGCCCGCCACCTGCCCGCCCGTCTGGTCGAGCATCTGGCCGGCAGTCTCGATCTGACCGGCAACCTCGCCGATCAATCCGACACGCGCCTGCAAGAGATCATCGACGCCCTGCGCCACTGGCCCCTGCGCCCCAACGGGTCAGAGGGCTATCGCACCGCCGAAGTCACGCTTGGCGGGGTCGACACGGATGGGCTGTCGTCCAAGACGATGCAAAGCAAAACCGTGCAGGGGCTCTATTTCATAGGCGAGGCGGTGGACGTGACCGGCTGGCTGGGCGGCTATAACTTCCAATGGGCGTGGTCCTCCGGCTGGGCCGCGGGACAGGCCATCGCCCGCCTCTGACCGCGTCCCGGGCCTGCCTCGGGAGCTCTGCACCAGAATAAACGCCCAGATATCAAAGCCGCGCCTGCACCTGCGCTATGAAATCCTCGCCGCGTTTCTCAAAGCTGTCATACTGATCAAAGCTCGCCGCAGCCGGGGCCAGCAGCACCGTCTCGCCCGGCTCTGCCTCTGCCATCGCGCGGGCGACGGCTGTTGCCATCGTCGTGCAAATCTCAACCTCGGTGCCATCCAGCTGCACCGCGAAGGCCGCCGCCTCTCGGCCGATGACATAGGCTTTCGCCACATGGTTCAGACCCGGCTTGAGCCCGGATAACCCGCCCTCTTTTTCCAGCCCGCCACAGATCCAGCGGACGCGGGGAAAGGCCATCAGCGCCATCAGCGCGGCATCGACATTCGTGGCCTTGCTGTCGTTCACATAGGCCACGCCACCCGCCTCGCCCACCAATTGCGAGCGGTGCGGCAGGCCATCAAAGCTGTGAAAGCCCGTCTCGATCACGCGCGGCGCAAGGCCAAGCGCCCGGCAGGCGGCATAGGCCGCACAGGCGTTTTGATGATTGTGCCGTCCCGGCAGCCCCTTGATGTTGCGCAAATCAATCGACCCTGCCTGCCGCCCCTTGCGATATTCCGCCAAAAACCCCTTGCGCGCAAAGACGGACCATCCCGGTCCCTCCAGCTTCCCCTCGGCAGAGATGCGGATCACGCGATCATCGCCCGGCCCCTCAGACAGTTGCCCGGCCAGAAAGCGCCCCTCGTTTTCATCCACGCCGATGATGGCCCGGTCCGGTCCGCCCTCGGCGAACAGCCGGCGCTTGGCGGCGAAATAGCCCCCAAGCCCCGCATGCCGGTCCAGATGATCCGGCGACAAGTTGGTGAACACCGCCACATCGGGCGTCAGCGCGCGCGCCAGTTCGGTCTGATAGCTGCTGAGTTCCAGCACCACGACGCCACCATCACCCGGCGGGTCGATATCCAGCACGCCACGGCCGATGTTCCCGGCCAGCTGTACCTCTTTGCCCGCCGCGCTGAGCACATGGTGAATAAGCGCCGAGGTCGTCGATTTCCCGTTGGAGCCGGTGACCGCCACCACCTTGGGTGGCTGGTCCATGTTGTGCCATTCATCCGAGCCCAGAGACCCAAAGAAAAGCCCGATATCATTGTCCACCGGGATGCCAGCGGCAAGGGCGGCGGCGATTGTCGGGTTGGGGGTAGGGTACAGATGCGGGATACCGGGGCTGACGATCAGCCGCGCGATATCGGCGAAATGTGCGGGTTGCGTCAGGGGCATGACGGTGAATCCCTCCCCCTCGGCCTTGGCCCGCGCATCGGGGTTGTCATCCCAACAGACCGGCACAGCGCCCCCAAGCCGCAGCGCGCGCGCCGCAGACAGCCCCGAGCGCCCAAGGCCCAGAACAGCCACGCGGTGTCCGTCGAACCCCTGAACTGGAATCATGACACGCCCTTTCTATTCCGTCCGCCAAGGTGCCGCCTGCGGGGTCAATTCACAAGTCGGACCACGCAGAGACCGCGCCTACCGCACCTTCAATGTTGCGAGACCAATGAGGGCCAGGATCACCGCGATGATCCAGAAGCGGATGACGATCTGCGGCTCGGCCCAGCCCTTTTTCTCGTAATGGTGATGGATCGGCGCCAT
>CBFHML010000099.1:0-19635 GCA_965656855.1 Roseovarius sp. | reverse complement strand
AAGGCGATCCGCGACCAATAAAAACGCCCCGGGCCTGACCCGGGGCCCCGACCAGAAAAAGCCCATCATGGTACAGGTCAAGATCTGGGGGTCGCTCAGCGATTTCACCGAAGACAAGCGTGAGGTCGAGATCAACGCCACGAACCTGCGCGAATTGCTCGACGGGCTGGCCGAAAGGTATCCCGGCCTGAAACCCCAGCTCGCCCGCGGCGTCTCTGTCTCGATCGACGGGCGGATCTATAACGACAGCTGGTTTCAGCCCATCCAACCCGACAGCGAAGTCGTGCTGCTCGCGCGCCTCAAGGGTGGGTGAAACTCTCCCTCACCCCGAGCATTTCGAATGTCCGCAGCTTGCGCAGGTCAAACAGCCTTCGGCCTTGCGCATGTCGTAGCTGCCACAGGACGGGCAGGCGGGGCCGCGGGGGGCGTCGAGGTTCACCACTTGGGCCGTCGGATCATTTTTGAGGCCAAGTCCCTCGCCCTCAAGGAAACCGATCGAGATCATATGGTTTTCCAGCACGCCGCCAATCGCCGCAAGGATGGAGGGGATGTATTTGCCGTTCATCCACGCACCGCCGCGCGGGTCAAAGACCGCCTTGAGCTCTTCTACCACGAAAGACACATCGCCACCGCGCCGGAACACCGCCGAGATCATCCGGGTGAGCGCCACTGTCCAGGCGAAATGCTCCATATTCTTGGAGTTGATGAAGACCTCAAAAGGCCGGCGATGGCCGTTCAGAACGATGTCGTTGACGGTCACGTAGATCGCATGGCTGCTGTCGGGCCATTTGAGCTTGTAGGTGGCGCCTTCCAATTCGGTAGGACGGTCCAGCGGTTCGGACATGTAGACGATCTCGCCACCTTCGGACGGCATCGCGCCCGCCACCTGATCCGGTGTTTCGCCCGGCGCCTTGTCTGCTGTCTCGCTGACGCTCAGCACCGACCCGGTAATGTCGTTGGGCCGGTAGGTCGTGCACCCCTTACAGCCCAGATCCCATGCCTGAAGATAGACGTTCTTGAACGCCTCAAAGTTGATATCGGCGGGGACGTTGATCGTCTTGGAAATGCTGCTGTCGACCCATTTCTGCGCCGCGGCCTGCATCTTTACATGCGCCTCGGGGGCCAGCACCTGCGCGTTGACGAAATAGTCGGGCAGCTCCGCATCGCCAAAGCGTTCGCGCCACATCTGCACGGCGTAATCCACCACCTCTTCTTCGGTGCGGCTGCCATCGCGTTGCAGCACCTTGCGGGTGTAGGAATAGGCAAAGACCGGCTCGATCCCCGAGCTGACATTGCCCGCATAAAGGCTGATCGTGCCGGTGGGCGCGACGCTGGTCAGCAGCGCGTTGCGGATGCCATGCTTTGCCACGGCGGCGCGCACGTCTTCGTCCATCGCCTGCATCGTACCACTGGCAAGATAGGGCTCTGCCTCGAACAGCGGAAAGGCACCCTTTTCGCGGGCCAGTTCCACCGAGGCGAGATAGGCGGCGCGCGCGATCCGTTTCATCCAGTCCTCGGTCACGGCCACCGCATCGTCATCGCCATAACGCAGGCCGCACATCAACAGCGCGTCGGCCAGCCCGGTGACGCCAAGCCCGATGCGGCGCTTGGCCTCGGCCTCGGCGCGCTGGTCCGGCAACGGAAAGTTGGAGGCGTCGACGACATTGTCCATCATCCGCACGGCGGTCGCGACCAGCTCTTCCAGCGCGGCATCATCCAGCGCGGCCCCGTCACCAAACGGGTCATTCACCAGCCGCGCAAGGTTCACCGACCCCAACAGGCACGCGCCATAGGGCGGCAGGGGCTGCTCGCCACAGGGATTGGTGGCCGAAATCGTCTCGCAATAGTTCAGATTGTTGGCCGTATTGATCCGGTCGATGAAAATCACACCCGGTTCAGCGAAATCATAGGTCGCCTGCATGATCCGGTTCCACAGATCCCGCGCCGCGATCGTCTTGTAGACCTTGCCGTCAAACAACAGCTCCCACGGGCCATCATCCCGGACCGCCTGCATGAAAGGGTCGGTGACCAGCACGCTGAGATTGAACATGCGAAGCCGCGCGGGATCGGCCTTTACGGCGATGAAATCCTCGATATCGGGGTGATCGCAGCGCATGGTCGCCATCATCGCGCCACGTCGGCTGCCCGCGCTCATGATCGTGCGGCACATCGCATCCCACACATCCATAAAGCTGAGCGGTCCACTGGCATCCGCGCCCACGCCCTTCACCTCGGCACCCTTGGGGCGGATCGTGGAAAAGTCGTAACCGATTCCACCGCCCTGCTGCATGGTCAGTGCCGCCTCGCGCAGACCGTCGAAAATACCGCTCATGTGGTCGGGGATCGTGCCCATGACGAAACAGTTGAACAGCGTCACCTTGCGCCCGGTGCCTGCCCCGGCTGTGATCCGCCCGGCTGGCAGAAAACGGAAATCCTCAAGCGCCGCGTAAAACCGGTCTTCCCATTTGGCCGAATCCGCCTCTTGCGCGGCAAGGGCGCGGGCAATGCGGCGCCATGTATCCTCGACACTGCCATCCTTGGGCGTGCCATCGGCCTCTTTGAAGCGGTATTTCATATCCCAGATGGACTCGGCTATCGGCGCGGCGAAACGGGTCATAGGACACCATATGTTGTAGCGGAAACAGACAGGCAAGGTAGACCCGGAGAGCGCCAGCGTCAAGAATTGGCAGGCCGCGCGGGGTGGTTTTTCCGGGCGCAGCAGGCTGACCTCTCACAGCCATCTTGCACGGCCATCTTGAACCCGCGCCGTTTTCATTTACCCTTTGTCAACATTCAGAGGGGCGAGCGTGGGCGAACTCAATATCATAAAACTCAGTGTCGGGTCTGATACGGTCGAAAGCATGGTGGCATGGCAGGCCAGCGCACAGGCCAAGGGGCCGGACGGGCTGCCGCGTCATGTGACGCGTATGTGGCCCCGCCGCGAAAAAGAACTGCTGGACGGCGGGTCTATCTATTGGGTCGTGCAGGGCATCGTCCAGTGCCGCCAGCGTATTCTGCGCCTCGATGAGGTGGTGCGAGCCGATGGCATCCGGCGCTGCGGCATCGTTCTGGACCCAGAGGTAATCCGCACACAGACCGCGCCGAAACGCCCGTTTCAGGGCTGGCGCTATCTGCCGGCACAAGATGCGCCCGCCGATCTGCCGGAAAACCGTCAAAACGAAGACTCCCTGCCCGCCAGCCTGTCTGCCGCGCTGGCGGATATCGGGGTGTTCTGAGACAACCGCTCACGGCAAATTGACCGGTCAGCGGGCGCTTGGGCGGAACCCGGTTACTTTCGGCATATTTCAGCGCATTGCGCGACGGCCTTACGGCAACAATGCGCCGCATGCGTCAGCATATTCAGTGGCTTTCTTGAAGCCTTACCCTTTCGACCTCACGTCCTGATCAACCGCGCAGGGCATCCTGCCGGGAGGCAACCTCCGAACACATCACGGAGGGCACTACAGGAAGCAAGCGCCCGTCTGAACGCGGACGTGAACAGAACAAATAAGAAAGGTTCAAACCATGTTGAAGCAAGGTTCCATGATCGTCGCGTCGATCGCTCTGGCCGCTGGCCCGGCCTTTGCCGGTTCGGCAAGCGCCCCCGCCCCCGACACAGTCGTTTCATCCCCCGCCCCGGCGCCCGCAGTCCCCGCCAGCCCCGACTGGACCGGCGGCTATGTTGGTGGTCAACTGGGGTTTGGCAATGCCGACACCAACGTTGTCGGCATTGATGGTGATGGTGCGATCGGCGGCCTGATCTTGGGCTACGACTATGATTTCGGACAGTGGGTCGCAGGCGGCGGACTTGATTACGACTGGGCCGATATCGGCCTCGGCGCGGGCAACCCGACGATTGAAAACGTGCTGCGCGTCAAGCTGCGTGGCGGCTACAAGATCGGCGAGGGGCTGCTTTATGGCACAGGCGGCTGGGCACAGGCCGAAACCGACACACTGGGCGACGAGGATGGCTATTTCGTCGGTGCGGGTTACGAGCAGATGATCGGCCAGAACTTCACCTTGGGTGGCGAGGTTCTTTATCATGAGTTCGACAACTTCAACGCAACCACTATCGACGTCGAAGCCACGACCGTACAATTGCGCGGCACATACCGCTTCTAAGGTCTATCAAACCCCTTGCGCTGCGCCTCTATAAGGGCGCAGCGCCACTTAAGGGGCGGGCCCTCATGCCCGGCTGCGCAGCGCGGTTTTTTGGATGATCGCAACAATCAGCAGTGGCACCACCACACCGACACCCGTCACCGTCAGCAACAGCCATCCCAGCTCGCTGTAGTCCGCGGCAACCGTCACCTCGCCGGTTTCGCGATCCGTTACCTCTCGGCTTACCAGATAAATCTCGTTGAGGTATTTCGTACCGAGATTGGAGGCGGACAGCGCAAGATTGGTGAAAGACGCCATCACCGCAAAGAACGTCGCCTTAAGCTCTCTTGGCGCATTGCGCGCGATCCATGCCAGCATCGGGATCATCGCCACCTGCCCCAGCGGGCTTTCAACAGCGGTATCGAGGATGGCGATAAAACGGGCGTCCACGATGCCTGCCGTTAGCGCAGATGTCCAATTCTGCACGCCGTAGTACAGCCCGATATTCGGCAGCATCAAAACCCCGCCCAACACTGTCAGAACGACGACAATCCAGACGATCGACTTGCGCGCCATCATCGGACGCAAGAGGACGATCACGACAAGGGTCATCACCGATGTGACCAGCGACAGGATCGACTGAAACTGCTGATCGAACCCAAGGATGTCGATCTGAAACCATGTCTGCCCCTGCCCCGGTCCGGGGATGGCACGAAAAACGAATATGATGATCGCCGTCCCGATCAGCGTGCGCGCCTGCGCAGGCGTCAGAACCTCGACAAGTTGTCGCATCAGCAGGATCACAATGGTCATGGAGCCGACGAATATGATCTCTTGCCCATAGGGCACCTGCCCCAGCCCCACGATCAGCGACAGCGCGACAAAGGCGCCACCGCCTGCGAAATACCACCAGTTCGGCTTGGTCTCTGTTGGCGGCAACACCTCTGCGCTTTGCACGCCAAAGCGGCGCATGAGACCCGCCAGCACCACGCCACTGACCGACAGCACCGGAATGATGAGTGCGGTCAGGTAGATCCGTGCATAGATATCGGCCTTTGCGGCCTGATCCATCGCCTCGATCCCTGAAAACATCACGATATTGATAACCGCGACCGCCACAGTCCCGCCAATGAGCGCGAACCGGCCCAGCGTCTGCATGGTGGTGTGCAGCGCCTTGGACTCGTCGTCGGGGATCTCGGCGCCATATGCATCGTATTGCGGCACCGCCTCGACGCTCATGGCATCGGCGACCGCATCCTGCAGCACCAGACCACAGGGTGCCAGAATGTAGCTGGCGACATACCACGATCCGATAGGCATGATGGCCTGCATCATCGCGGTCTCGGTGATCGCCAGAAACATGATCATCACGCTGGCCGCGACACAGGCAGCCCCCAGCCAAATGAGCACCCATTTCCATTTCCAGATAATATCGACCAGATGCCCCAGAGGCATCTTGAGCGCCCAAGGGATGCCAGCCCAGAACACCAGACCGGCGATGAAGGCCGCCGAGAAATCAAGGTATTCCTTGACATAGAACGTGCCCACGATAGCGGTCAGACCCGAGGCACCAGCCGCGAAATAGACCATCAGAGGCGGCAGAAAGGACCAGCGCATCTGGCGGGCCAGTTCGAACACCACAGCGTCCAGAAACCTTTGGACCGCGCGCATCATGTCTCAGCTCTCCGACCTGTTCAGAGGATGTCCAGCACTGCCTCGGGCGGCCGCCCTATGGCCGCGCGGTCATTGGCAAAGACGATGGGCCGTTCGATCAGGATCGGATGCGTCGCCATCGCGGAAATAAGTGCGTCATCGGAATCGTGCACGGACAGTTCCAGCTCGCGCCACAGCTTTTCTCCGCGCCGCATCATACCCGCAACACCAAGCCCTAAAAGGCCTGCCGCATTGCGCAGCTCGACCGCGTCGGGCGGGTCTTTGAGGTATTCACGCACCTCGAAAATCACGCGGCGCGCCTCCAGCAACGCCAGCGTCTCGCGCGATTTCGAACAGCGCGGATTGTGCCAGATCACACTCAAAGCCATCTTTCCCTGTCCTTTCCAACGGCTTCGGCGACATTGGCAAAGCCGTCTTCTTCGAGCAAGCGGTCAAGCCCGCGTGCGATGCGCGGCACAAGGCCGATCCCCTCGTAGACCAGCGCAGAATAGAGCTGGACCGCGCTCGCGCCCGCGCGGATCTTGGCATAGGCATCTTCGGCAGAGGCGACACCGCCGACGCCGACAAGGGGCATGCGCCCGTCGGTCAGCTGGCTCAGCCGGGCCAAAACCCGTGTGGAGCGTTCAAAAAGCGGCGCGCCCGACAGGCCACCCGCCTCGTCCCTCATCGGGCTTTGCAGCCCGCTTCGGTCCAGCGTTGTGTTTGTGGCGATGATCGCAGCCACGCCTGTCGATTGCGCGACCTCGGCCACATCGCCCAGCGCGGCATCATCGAGATCCGGCGCGATCTTGAGAAAGACCGGGATCGGCTTTTCCAGCCAGTCGCGTGCCTCCATCACCCCCTTGAGCAGGCCAGCAAGTGCGGCGGCCCCCTGAAGATCGCGGAGTTTTTCGGTATTCGGCGAGGACACGTTGACCGTGGCGAAATCGAGATGCGGCCCGCAGCGTGCCAGCACGCGGGCGAAATCCTCGGCCCGGTCGGCGCTGTCCTTGTTGGCGCCAAGGTTGAGGCCGATCACCACATCGCGCGGGCGATTGGCCAGACGGGCGACAGCCGCCTCCATCCCGTCATTGTTGAACCCGAACCGGTTGATCACGGCACGATCCGACGTCAGGCGAAACAGCCGGGGCCGCGGGTTGCCGGGTTGGGGTTTGGGCGTGATGGCACCGGCCTCTAGAAAGCCGAACCCCGCCCGGCTGAGCGCGGACAGCGCAACGCCGTTTTTATCGAACCCGGCGGCCAGCCCGACAGGATTGGGCAAATCCAGACCTGCCAGATCGACGCGCAACCGCGCGCTTGTGACCAGCCCCGGCAGTGGTGCCAACCCGGCACGCAGCGCCATCAGCGCCGCACCATGTGCGCGCTCCGGCTCCAGCCGGTGCAAAAGGCCGAGACCGATGCGATCAATCAGGCTCATGACAGGCCCGGCGGAAAGACATGTTCGCCGTCCTTGAGCGGCAAGGGCTGCGCCCACGCCACATCCCCGATCCGCAAGGCGCGGTAAAGATGCGGGAAAAGCGCACCACCGCGCGACGGCTCCCATCTCAGGTCATCGCCAAGGCGATCAGCCTCTATCCCCAAAAGCATCAGGCCGTCCTGACCGGCGAAATGCTTTGCTGCCGTCTCGGGCGCCTGATCGACAGTCGAGAAATGGATATACCCATCGGCAAGGTCCACGGGCGCGCCAAGGCTTTGCCCGTCGCGGCGCAGCGCCTGCCATTCATCTTCGCGGAAAATCTTTAGGATCAGCATGTCTGCGGTGATGCATTGCGCATCGGGTACGGTCAAGCGCTTTGGCATGGCGCGCACATATCGGCACAGGTCGGACCGGGGGCGCCGCCCCCGGACCCCCGGGATATTTGCGGCAAGATGAAATGGCAGGCTTGCATCGCCCCGCGCGCCGCATATCCTGCGCGCCATGAGTGAGGTGCGTGATCAATACGAGGCCTATCCCTATCCAACCCGCGATCCGCAGGACGAAAAGACGCGTCTGATCACCGGCTCTCCGTCTCTGCCACAGGAGATCGACCATTACGTCTTTGGCGGGCAGCGCGACTGGTCGGACCCGCTGCGCATCCTTGTGGCGGGCGGCGGTACTGGTGATGGTCTGATCCAGCTGACCACACTTTTGACGCGCTACGGCAAACCCTATCAGGCCACCTATATCGACCTGTCGCGCGCCTCACGCGAGGTGGCGGAAGCGCGCGCGAAGATGCGCGGCCTGACGGGCATAACCTTTCTGACGGGGTCGCTGCTGGACGCGGCCGAGCATGGCCCCTTCGATTACATAGATTGCTGCGGCGTACTGCATCATCTGCCAGATCCCGATGCCGGCTTTGCCGCCTTACGAGACGCGCTTGCGCCCGGCGGCGGCATGGGGTTCATGGTCTATGCGCCCTATGGCCGGTCCGGCGTCTATCCGTTGCAAGAGGCGTTTGGCGCGCTTTACGATGGGGCCCCACCGGAGACACGGCTGCGGGCCGCGCGGGCGCTTTATGAGCAATTGCCTGCGGGCCATCCGTTCAAATGCAATCCCAATCTCAATGACCATGAGGCAGGCGATGCCGGCTTTTATGACCTGCTTTTGCACAGTCAGGACCGGGCCTATGACGTGGCCGGTCTGGCCGCGACACTGGCGCGCACGGGATGGGCGCTATCGGGTTTCACGCTGCCGGTTCTCTATGATCTGTCACGCCTGACGCCTGTGCCCGACGGGATGGATGACGTGACCGCCATGGCGCTTGCCGAAAAGCTGAATGGCACAATTCGCACGCATACCGCCTATGCGGTGGCCTCTGACACCGCGCGCGGGCCTGCGACCGGCCGCAATCGCGCCTTGATCCCTCATCTCAAAGGCATTGATGCCCAAGCCTTGGCGCGGGCCGTCGCAGCCGGGCAGGCCCCAAAGATCAATAGTGACGGGGTCGAAGGCCGTCTGGTGCTGCCCAAGGAGGCCGCACGCCTGATCGCCATCATCGACGGGCGACGCAGCCTTTCAGAGATCGCAACGGCGGATGGTCGCGACGCGCTGAGCTTTGGCGCGGTCTGGGCGAAGGTAGATTCCGCCCTGAGGCCTTGGGGGATGCTGCTGTATTCGACCGTGCTGCGCTGATGTGCGGGCGGTTCGTGATCACGCTGCCCAGTGATGCCATGGCGCAGCTCTTTCAGGCGGCCCCGGCCAATGACCTGCCTCAGGTGCCCCAGTACAATGTCTGCCCGACTAATCATGTGCATGCGGTCACATCTGATGATGGTGCACGGCGGCTGGCGGCGATGCGGTGGGGATTTCTGCCGCATTGGTATGACGGCCCCGGTGATGGCCCGCTCCTGATCAACGCGCGGGCAGAGACCGTTGCCGAAAAGCCCGCCTTCAGGGCCGCGGTGCGAACGCGGCGGTGTTTGATCCCCGCGTCAGGCTTTTACGAATGGACCAAGGATGAGGAGGATAATCGCCTGCCATGGTACATCACGCCCCCGGGCAAAGCGCCATTGGCCTTTGCGGGGATCTGGCAGGTCTGGGACAAGGGCGACACCCCTCTGACGACCTGCGCCATCCTGACGACCAAGGCGAATGAGACCATGTCGACGATCCATCACCGGATGCCCGTGATCGTGGCGCCGGACGACTGGCCGCTCTGGCTGGGAGAGGACGGGCACGGCGCGGCACGGCTGATGCGGCCTGCGCCCGAAGATGCCTTGCAGGTTCACCGGGTCAGCGCGGAGGTCAACTCCAACCGGGCCACGGGCGCGCAGCTGATTGAACCGCTGGACGCTTAGTCGCGCCCAGCCATCCTGCGCGCCATATCGAGCATGCGGCAGGAAAAGCCCCATTCGTTGTCATACCAGCCAAAGACACGCGCCAGACCGCCGTTGGATACGGATGTTTCCGGCCCCACCATCACGATGGACTCCGCCCGCCCCCGCAGATCGGAACTGACAAGCGGCGCCTCGGTCCATCCAAAGACACCACCGCCCGCAGCCGCATCACGCAGCACCGCGTTGATCTCTGCCTCACTCGGGTGGGCGCGCAAGGACGCTGTCAGGTCGATGCAACTCACACTCGCCGTGGGGACGCGGATCGCGCGCGCCTCGATCCGGCCCTTGAGATGTGGCAGAACGCGGCCTGTCTGATGCTGTGCGCTCGTCGTGGTGGGCACCATCGACAGGGCGGCGGCGCGGCTGCGTTCCGGCGCGGCGCGGGGCTTATCCACGGTAGGCTGGCTGCCGGTATAGCAATGCACGGTCGTCATCTGCGCGCTTTCGAGCCCGAACGCCTCATCCAGAAGGCGTGCAAGCGGGGCCAGCGCATTGGTGGTGCAGGACGCGTTCGACACGATCACCTCACCTGCATAGGTCTGATCATTCGCCCCCATGACCAGCGTCACATCGGCCTCTGCCGAGGGCCCCGAGACAAGCACCTTGCCCGCACCCGCCGCGATGCCGCGCTCTGCGATGGCACGTTTGCCGCCCATGCCTGTACATTCCAGCACGATGTCGACACCACTCAGGTCCAGCGCGCGCAAATCCGGCTCTGCGTGAAAGGGGATCGTGCGGGTGCCGACCATCAAGGCGCCGTCTTTGCCCTGCACATCCTCGGGCCACGGGCCAAACACGCTGTCATACTGAAAAAGATAGGCGCAGGTCGCCAGCGGCTCGATCTCGTTGATGCACACAAGCTCAAAATCCGGCGCGTCGCGCAGGAGGATCCGCAACAGCGTGCGCCCGATCCGGCCAAAACCGTTGATCGCGATGCGAATGGGGGGCTGGGGCATGGACTCTCCAAGGTTAAAGCGGATCACCGCGCAGACACTTACCGCCCCGCCCCGCGATTTCCAGCACCGATTGCCCGATGGGTCAAGTTTGGTGCATCACGCTGCGCTCAAGGCTTGGATAGCGCAGACCAAGAGTGATGCCGCGCGCCACGAAACTGATCAGCAGCGACAGCCACAGCCCGTGATTGCCAAGGCTGGGCACCAGCAACATCGCGGCGGCGATATAAATGGCAAGACTGATCGCCATCATGTTGCGCATATCGGCGGCACGGGTCGCGCCGATGAAAATACCGTCGAGCATCCAAGAGGCCAGCCCGAAGGCGGGGGCGAAGATCATGTAGATCAGATAGAGGCGCGCCTCTTGGCGGACATTTTCGGCCGTGGTCATGAGGTCGATGATCGCCCCACCCCCAAGCGCAAACACCGCACAAAGCGCCAGCGTGACGACGGCGCCCCAGAGGCTCGACAAAATTGCCCCGCGTCGCAACCTTGCGCGGTCGCCCCGGCCAACCGCCTGCCCCACCAGCGCCTCGGCGGCAAAGGCGAACCCGTCAAGCGCATAGGCGGTGATGTGCAGGAATTGCAGCAACACCTGATTGGCAGCCAGCGTCACATCGCCGAAATCCCCACCGATAAAGAGGAAGGACACAAAAATCCCCTGAAGCATGAGCGACCGCAGCAGAATATCGCGGTTGACCGCCATCATCAGCCGCAGGCGAACGGGGTCAAAGATGCGTGGCCAGTCGCGCCATGCCGGCACGCGAAATGCCGCCCGGCACAGCCAGAGGCCAAGGGCAAGCCCGCTCCATTCCGCGATGAATGTGGCCCATGCGACGCCGGTAACACCCCAGTCCAGCCCTAGCACGAACCACAGATCCAGCAGGATATTCACGCCGTTCATCACGACCTGTAGAACCAGAACCGCGCGGGTCCGCTCTTGTGCGATGAGCCAGCCGGTCACACCGTATAGCGCGATGATCGCGGGCGCGCTCCAGACCCTGACGGCCATGTAATCGCGCGCCAGCGCCTCAACCTCGGCACTTGCCGGAGAGATCAGGAAAGCGCCGCGAAAAATCAGCACCTGCAACGCGATGATAACGGCACCGCCGGCAAAGGCTATCATCAGCGCGCGGGTCAGCATCGCGGCCACCTCGCCCGTTTGCCCGGCGCCATGCGCCTGACTGGTCAGGCCCGTGGTGCCCATCCGCAGAAAGCCGAAAACCCAGTAGATCGCGCTCAGGATGATCGCGCCGATGCCCACCCCGCCGATAGGGGCGGCCTGCCCCAGCTGGCCCACCACGGCGGTATCGACCGCGCCAAGGATCGGCACAGTGGCATTTGCCAGCACGATCGGGATCGAGATCGCCAGAACCCTGCGGTGCGTGATCGGCGCCGAGGGCGGCAGGATATCAACCATCGCGGCGCGGCATGACGAAATGGGCGGTCGCCTGTGCAAAGGGGCGCGCGCGGTTGTCCTGCCATGCCTCGGCGCGCACCGAGGCATAGCGCCGGCCAGAGCGCGTGATCTGCGCGCGGGCATAGGCATCGCGTGGCAGACCGGAACGCAGGTAATCCACGGTGAAATCTATGGTCTTGGGCAGGCGCGGCAGATCCCCCGCCACCAGCGCATCAGGGTCGAGCTGCCCGCTTTCGATATCATCCCAGAGCATCGCCCAGCTCAGCCCGATGATCGACGTGACCTCAAGGAACGCTGCGGTAGCCCCCCCATGCAACGCAGGCAAAAGCGGGTTTCCAATCAGCTTTTCGTCAAATGGCATGATCGCGGTCAGCTCATCGCCGCGCCGGTCGAATTCTATCCCCATGAATTGGATATAGGGCACGCCGTTGACCAATGCGCGCAATGCGGCGTCGCGCCTTTGCTTGACCACCTGTACCGGCTCTGGCGGGCGGCGGCTCATCGCTCGGCCTCTACGGTAAAGGTGCCGGTGGCCTGCGCCACGGGCCGGTCACTGTCGTCATCCATCGCCGTCGCGCGCAGGAACGCGACCGAGCGGGTGATATGATAGCATTCTGCCTTGGCGCGAATCTTTTGCCCCGGCGTGGCGGGGCGCATGTAGTCGATGCGCAAATCGATCGTGGCTGTCCCGCCGGGCGATCCCGGATGGCTCATGGCCGCTGCACCACAGCAGGTGTCCATCAGCGCCGAGACCGCGCCGCCATGAATGACGCCGGTTTCGGGGTCCCCGACAAAGCGTTCGTCATAGGGCATCTCGATTTCCGCCGTGCCCTCACCCACATCTGTAAGACGCATGCCCAGCGCCTGAGAATGCGGAATCGCACTGATGAATTGCTCGGCTATCTTCTTTTTGTCCATGCCCTACTCCGGCCTGACGTGCGCCGCCTTTATGGGCCGTAAACCCTTGGTGCTGCAAGGGTGCCTGTTGCCCTGTCTTGATGACTTACCTAACATCCAATGCAGGAGGGCCGTCGATGTCTGAGCCGCGCTTGTCGTTCAAGGAAATGTGCACAAAGTTCGACGTGACGCCGCGCACCCTGCGGTATTACGAATATATCGAGCTGATCCACCCGGACCGCGAAGGCAGGTCGCGCTATTACGGCCCCCGCGAGGTGGCGCGCATGACGCTCATTCTGCGCGGGCGGCGCTGGGGTTTTGCGCTGGAAGAGATCCGCCAATGGCTGCTGATCTATGAGGAAAAGGGCACCGACGCGCAACTGCGCGAATGGCTGAAACTGGCAGACCGGCAATTGGCCGACCTGACCCGGCAAAAAGAGCAGCTGGCGCAATCCATCGCCGAGCTGCAAGACATGCGCGACGCCGCCGCAAAGTCCGTAGAGTGATCGCGCCCGGCTAAGAAACCTGTCGAACGCGCCCCGGCCTTGTCACAAAATTGTGCAGAACACGCGTTTACCTTGCTTGATCTTACGTCAACATCAAAGTGACGCGACGTAGTGGTTACGTCAACCGCTTGGCCTGTTGTAACGATAGGCCAACATAGCCAGATATGCCGCACGTTCACACGAACAGCGAGCCAGAAACCATGACTGAAGACACTATGACGATCCGTGACATGTGCGACACCTTCGAGGTGACGCCGCGCACGCTTCGTTTTTACGAAAGCAAGGAACTCTTGTTCCCAGAGCGCCGCGGGCAAAAGCGGCTTTTCACCAAGCGCGATCGCGCGCGGCTCAAGCTGATCCTGCGCGGCAAGCGCTTCGGCTTTAGCCTTGAGGAAATTCGCCAGCTTCTCGACCTCTATGATGAGGGCGACCAGCAGCTGACCCAGCTGACCCAGACATACGAGCTTGCACAGAAGCGTCTTGATGACCTCGTGCGCCAGCGCGACGACCTGAACGCCGCCATCACCGATTTGCAAGACCAGATGAAGTGGGGGGAAAAGATGATCGCCTCGCTTCGCCAGACACCCAAAGTTGCCGAATGACCGGCCAGAAACATTGACGTTTTCAGGGAGGACACGATGCCGATCTACACAGCCCCCACAAAGGACATGCAGTTCATCCTGCACGACGTCCTGAAGGTCAGCGAAACCGGCACGCCCGGCTATGCCGAGCTGGACCCGGATTTCACCGGTGCCGTTCTCGAAGAGGCCGGCAAAATCGCGTCGGATGTCCTCGCCCCGCTCAACGCGGTCGGCGACCAAGAGGGCTGTGTGCTTGAAAACGGTGTGGTGCGCACGCCAACTGGCTTTAAAGAGGCGTTCGATCAGGTCCGCGAAGGCGGCTGGACCGCGCTCGATCTGCCAGAGGAATATGGCGGGCAGAACATGCCCTACATCATGTACACCGCTGTTGGCGAAATCTCGTCCGGCGCCAATCAGGCCTTCACGATGTATCAGGGCCTGACGCATGGCGCCGCGTCCGCCATCCTCGCACATGGCTCTGACGCGCAAAAGGACACCTACCTGCCGAAAATGACCACCTGCGAATGGACCGGCACGATGAACCTGACAGAGCCGCATTGCGGCACCGATCTGGGTCTGATGCGCACTCGGGCCGTGCCACAGGACGATGGCAGCTACAAGCTGACGGGCCAGAAGATCTTCATCTCGTCGGGCGAGCATGACATGGCCGACAACATCATCCATCTGGTGCTGGCCAAGATCCCCGGCGGGCCGGACGGTATCAAGGGCGTCAGCCTCTTCATCGTGCCCAAGTTTCTGGTCAATGAGGATGGCAGCCTTGGCGCACGCAATGGCGTCGCCTGTGGCAAGCTCGAGGACAAGATGGGCATCCACGGCAATTCGACCTGCGTGATGAATTACGACGACGCCACGGGCTATCTGCTTGGGACCGAGCACAAAGGCATGCGCGCGATGTTCACCATGATGAACGAGGCGCGGATCGGCGTCGGCATGCAGGGGGTCGCACAGGCCGAAGTCGCGTATCAAAACGCGCGCGCCTATGCCAAGGACCGGCTTCAGGGCCGTGACGTGACCGGCGTGAAAAATCCCGAGGGTGCCGCCGATCCGCTCATCGTGCATCCCGATATCCGGCGCGCGCTTCTGGATCAGAAAAGCTTTGTCGAGGGCGCGCGCGCTTTCCTGCTCTGGGGCAGCCAGATGATCGACCAAAGCCACCGCGGCAACGACGCGGCAGCCGACGGCATCGTCAGCCTGCTCACCCCCATCATCAAGGGGTTCCTGACAGACGAGGGCTTTGACATGACGATCCGCGCCCAACAGGTCTATGGCGGGCACGGCTATATCGAGGAATGGGGCATGTCGCAATTCGCCCGCGACGCCCGGATCGCGATGATCTACGAAGGCGCCAACGGTGTGCAGGCGCTCGATCTGGTGGGGCGCAAACTGCCGCAGGATGGCGGCAAACATGTCATGGCCTATTTCGAGATGGTGAAGGGCTTTCTCAAAGAGAACGAGGGCAACGAGGCACTAAAGGCCGATTTTCTAGACCCTCTCAAAGCCGCATCCAAGGATCTGCAACAGGCCGCGATGTATTTCATGCAGAACGGCATGAAAAATCCCAATGCCGCACTGTCGGGCTCTTACGATTTCATGCATCTCTTCGGCCATGTCTGCCTTGGGCTGATGTGGGCGCAGATGGCAAAAGCCGCGCATGAGGCGATCGAGGCCGGCACGGGCGATCAGGCCTTCTACCAGTCCAAGATCAAAACCGGGCGTTATTATATGAAGCGTCGCCTGCCAGCGACAGGCATGCATCTGGCCCGTATCGAAAGCGGATCAGAGCCTGTGATGGAGCTGGAAGACGAGGCATTCTGAATCGCGGTGGGCTAAAACCCACCCTACGAGGGAGGACAGACATGCCGAAACGCTTTCGCCTGACGCGCCGGTTCAATGCGGCGATGACTGAGGACGGCTATCGTCGCCTGCGCCGGTTCGCGCAGGAGGCAGGGCTGGACGAGGGAGAGGCCCTGTCCTTTCTCTTCGAGAATTTCGACAGCGTCATCAACGAAGACACGTTTGGCCACCGGCTGCGCATCTTCAATTCCGAGCTTGAGGATCGCAAGAAGTAAAGGAGGCGCGCCCATGTCGGCATGGATGACGAACGATCACCGGATGCTCGTAAAGATAACGGTCAAAAAAGACCTGACTTCGAGGCCGCTATGACATTACAGACAGCAGCGCCTGCCGCATCGTCGGTTCGCCTCCGGCGGGGATATTTCTTGCAAGATGAAGCATCGGACGTCCACCCCGCCGCGTGCACGGGCCCATTGGCATCAGGCACGACAGCGGGGCTTCACCTTGCACGCCCATCGGCTTCCCAGCCTGTAACGCCCATCCATCAAAACGCAGTAAGTTTAACCAATGATGAACGCCCCCCGGCTTCATCTTGCAAGAAATATCCAAATCCTACGCCGCCAACGGGAGACAGCCTATGAGCATCAAACTCTATTGCATGGGGGAATCCGGCAACGCCTACAAGGCCGCGCTGCCGCTGGAGCTGGCAGGGCTCGAGTGGGAGCCCGTCTTTGTCGATTTCTTTGGTGGCGAGACCCGCAGAGACGCGTTCCGCGACATCAACGTCATGGGCGAGGTGCCGGTGATGGTGGATGGCGACCTGACGCTGACCCAATCGGGCGTCATGC
Source organism: Roseovarius sp. (assembly GCA_965656855.1). Classification (GTDB taxonomy): domain Bacteria; phylum Pseudomonadota; class Alphaproteobacteria; order Rhodobacterales; family Rhodobacteraceae; genus Roseovarius. The sequence continues at coordinate 3,024 of CBFHML010000099.1, read as the reverse complement.
AGATGCACATCACGGAAAAGACCGGCAAATTCGGTGGCGCGACACCAGACGAGGCCCGCGAGGTCATGCGTTGGGTGTTTTGGGACAATCACAAGCTCAGCAGTCAGGCCGGCATGACACGATTCCTGATGAACTTTCTGCCCGAGGAGAAGCGCCCGGCAGAGGTGATCGGTTTTATGCAGGGGCGGCTTGTGGCCGCCTATACCGCGCTCAACACCCATCTCAAGGGGCGCGACTGGATCGTCGGTCACGGCATCACCAATGCCGACATGTCCTGCTGTTCCTACCTCTTTTATCCAGAACCTTTTGGTTTTACCCGAAAGGACTGGCCCGAGATCGACCGGTGGCTTTCGAATATCGAAGCCGTGCCCGGCTGGAAACACCCCTATGACCTGATGCCCGGCAATCCGTCGGATCGGGCCTGAGAAAGGAGACATCATGTCTGACGCCTATATCTATGACGCCGTGCGCACCCCCCGCGGCAAGGGCCGTAAAGATGGCGCACTGCACGAGGTGACCGCCGTGCGGCTCAGCTCTCAGGTGCTGAACGCGCTTAAAGAGCGCAACGATCTTGAGGGACATGCGGTCGAGGATGTGATCTGGGGCAACGTCACGCAAGTGATGGAACAGGGCGGCTGCCTTGCGCGCACCGCCGTGCTGGCCTCTGACCTGGACGAGACCATCCCCGGCCTTGCGATCAACCGTTTTTGCGCCAGTGGCATGGAGGCGGTGAACCTTGCCGCCAACCAGATCAGGGGCGGCGCCGGTGAGGCCTATATCGCTGGTGGCGTTGAAATGATGGGCCGGGTCGCCATGGGCAGCGATGGCGCCGCCATTGCCGTTGATCCCAGCGTGGCGATGGACAGCTATTTCGTGCCGCAAGGCATCAGTGCCGATATCATCGCGACCGAATACGGCTTTACCCGCGATCAGGCCGACGCGCTTGCCGTGGAAAGCCAGAAACGCGCCGCAGCCGCGTGGGCGGACAGCCGTTTTGCCAAGTCCATCATCGAGGTGAAGGACCAGAACGGGCTGACCATTCTGGACCATGACGAATACATGCGCCCCGGCACCGACATGCAGACGCTTGGCGCGCTCAACGCCAGCTTTCAGCAGATGGGCGAGGTGATGCCCGGCTTTGATGCCGTGGCCAAGCTCAAATACCCGCATCTGGAGCGGGTCAATCATATCCACCATGCCGGGAACTCGTCTGGCATTGTCGATGGTGCGGCGGGCGTTCTGATAGGCAGCAAGGCGTTTGGCGAAACATGGGGCCTCAAGCCCCGCGCGCGCATCCGCCAGACCTGCAAGATCGGCACTGATCCCACCATCATGCTGACCGGGCCGGTGCCCGCCACGCAAAAAATCCTTGCCGATAGCGGCATGTCCATTGGCGATATCGATCTTTTTGAGGTGAATGAGGCATTTGCGTCGGTCGTGCTGCGCTTCATGCAGGCGTTCGAGGTCGATCCCGCTCGCGTCAACGTCAATGGCGGCTCTATCGCGATGGGGCACCCGCTGGGGGCCACGGGCGCAATCATCATCGGCACACTGCTGGACGAGCTTGAACGCTCGGACAAGGAAGTGGGCCTTGCCACGCTGTGCATCGCGTCGGGCATGGGTGCGGCCACAATCATCGAGCGTGTGTAGGCCGGACAGGAAGGAACAACAGATATGACTGATTTCACGATGGAAAAAGGCGCCGATGGCGTCGCGGTGATCACCTGGGACACGGCTGGCAAGTCGATGAACGTGATGAACGAGCAGGGGTTCTTCGATCTCGAAGCCCTGATCGACGACGCGCTCGCAGATGACACGGTTAAGGGGATCGTGCTGACCTCGGGCAAGCCAGGCTCTTTTGCCGGGGGGATGGATCTCAACATTATCGCCCGGATGAAGGACATGGCTGGTGATCAGCCTGAAAAGGGCCTGTTTGAGGGGCTGATGCGGATGCATGGCATCCTGCGCAAGATCGAGCGCGCGGGCATGGACGACAAGAACAAGGGCGGCAAGCCTATCGCAGCCGCCCTGCCCGGCACAGCGCTTGGTATCGGGCTTGAGGTGCCGCTGGCCTGCCACCGGATCTTTGCCGCTGATAATCCGTCGGCCAAGATCGGGCTGCCGGAAATCATGGTCGGTATCTTTCCGGGCATGGGCGGCACAACGCGGCTGGTGCGCAAGATGGGGGCGATGGCGGCCTCTCCGCTGCTGCTGGAGGGCAAGCTGAACGACCCCAAGAAGGCGAAGAGCGCCGGTGTCGTGGATGAGGTCGTGCCAGCCGACACATTGCTGGACGCGGCAAAGGCATGGGTGCTGTCAAACCCGTCCATCGTCAAACCGTGGGATGAAAAGGGCTACAAGATGCCCGGCGGCGCGCCCTATCATCCAGCCGGCTTCATGACCTTCGTGGGCGCCTCCGCCATGGTCAATGGCAAGACGCAGGGTGCCTTTCCGGCGGCCAAGGCGCTGCTGTCAGCGGTCTATGAGGGCGCGCTTGTGCCGTTCGATACCGCCATCAAGATCGAGGCGCGGTGGTTTACCAATGTGCTGATGAACCCCTCTTCCAGCGCGATGATCCGCTCTCTTTTCATCAACAAGGAAAAGCTGGAGAAGGGCGCCAACCGCCCCGACGTGCCGGACCAGAAGGTGAAAAAACTCGGTGTCATGGGGGCTGGCATGATGGGCGCGGGCATCACGCTTGTCTCTGCCATGGCGGGCATCGAGGTCGTGCTGATCGACCAGAGTCAGGATGCCGCCGACAAGGGCAAGGCCTATACCGCCGATTACATGGACAAGGGCATCAAGCGCGGCAAGGCCACAGAGGCCAAGAAGACAGCCGCGCTGGATCTGATCACCGCAACCACCGAATACGATGCGCTGAAGGGCTGCGACCTGATCATAGAGGCGGTGTTCGAGGACCCCGGCGTGAAGGCGGAAGTGACGAAGAACGTCATGAAGGTGGTGGGCGAGGACTGTATTTTTGCCACCAACACCTCGACCCTGCCGATCACGGAACTGGCCAAG
>CBFHML010000098.1:0-17946 GCA_965656855.1 Roseovarius sp. | reverse complement strand
TCTGTCCGATCGCTTTGGGCGGCGGCCTGTGCTGCTTATTTCACTGGCGGTGATGGCGGCGGATTACCTTGTGATGGCACTGGCAGGTAGCATGTGGCTACTGCTTCTGGGTCGGATCGTGGGCGGTATCGCGGGCGCCACGCACGCCACTGCCGCTGCCTTTATCGCGGATACATCTCCACCGGAAAAGCGTGGCGCGGGCTTTGGCCTTATCAGCGCGGCCTTTGGTCTGGGCTTTGTTCTGGGGCCGGTCATTGGCGGGCTTCTGGGCGACCTTGGACCGCGCGCGCCCTTTTGGGCAGCCGCCGCATTGGCCACGGCCAACCTAATTCTGGGGGTGATCGTGCTGCCGGAATCGCTCACCTCAGAGACCCGGCGCGCCTTTTGCCTCAAGCGGGCCAACCCGTTCGGTGCCTTGGGGCAGATCCGCGCCCATCCCGCCCTGCCCCGCCTGCTGACCGTGCTTTTGCTCGCGCAGCTTGCCTTCAACGTCTACCCGGCGATCTGGGCCTATTACACACAAGCCAGTTTCGGCTGGGACCCGGCGATGATCGGCGTCTCGCTGGCCGCGTTCGGCATCTGCATGGCGGTGGTTCAGGGCGGCCTCATCGGGCGCGTCATCGCGCGACTTGGTGAGGGCCATACCGTGCGTCTCGGGCTGGCCTTTGCGGCAACCGCGTTTTTGATCCTCGGGCTGGTCACCAACGGCTGGCTGGCGCTGGCGTTTATCCCGATTGCGGCACTCGCGGCGATGACGGTGCCCGCGCTGCACGCGATCATGTCGCGCGACACCGCCGCCAATGCCCAAGGCGAGCTTCAGGGGCTCTTTTCCTCGACCAACGCACTGGCGATGATCCTGTCACCGCTGGTCATGACATGGGTGTTTGCCTGGGCCACGCGGCCCGGCGGTGCGGTGTTTTTGCCGGGTGCGCCGTTTCTTGCCGCGCTTGGCCTCAGCATCGCGGCGCTGCTTTTGTTTCAGGTGCGCGCCCGGCCAGCCCGTTCTGACGAACCAGATCGTTTTCCGTCTTGAACCCACAGCCCGTTCGCGGGCAGGCTGACACAGGGACACACGGTCTGGGAGGGACCATGAAAACAATAAAAGCAGCGGTCTGCCATGCGTTTGGCGACCCTCTCAGCGTTGAGGATGTGCAACTGCGCGACCCTGAGGCAGGCGAGATCGAGGTCGCGCTGGACGCGGTCGCCATATGCCATTCCGACATTTCCTTTGCAAATGGGGCGTGGGGCGGCTCGCTTCCGGCGGTCTATGGCCATGAGGCGTCAGGACATGTCACCGCCACCGGCCCCGGTGTCACCGGGCTGGATGTGGGCGATCCCGTCATTGTCACCTTGATGCGCGCCTGCGGACAGTGCCCCAGCTGTGGCAGCGGGCGGCCCACGGGCTGTGAAACACCCTATGATGGCGATCACGGCCCGCTCAAGACCGCCGAGGGTGGCATGCTGCATCAGGCAATGGCCTGCGGGGCCTTTGCCGAGGCGGTCGTGGTTCACCATAGCCAAGCGGTCAAGATCCCTGAGGGCATCAAGATGGACGCGGCCTGCCTGCTGGCCTGTGGTGTGGTCACGGGCGTGGGCGCGGTGGTGAACGCAGCACAGCTGCGTGCCGGACAGGACGTGGTGGTGATCGGCGCGGGCGGCGTGGGCCTGAATGCGATTCAGGGCGCGCGCATTGCGGGCGCCCGTCGCATTGTCGCGGTAGACATGACCGAGGAAAAGCTGGACATCGCGCGCAGCTTTGGCGCGACCGACGGCGTTCTGGCCAGTCAGGACAAACCATGGCGCGCCGCCAAGACTGCGATGGGCCGGGGCGCCGATGCGGTCTTTGTCACAGTGGGTGCCTCGCGGGTCTATAACGACGCGCCACGCTATCTTGCGGGTGGCGGCAAGCTGATCATGGTGGGCATGCCCGCCATGGGCGATGCCTCATCCTATGAGCCGACCATCTTTGCCGCGGCGGGCCAGTCGCTTGTCGGCTCCAAGATGGGCGACGTGGTCATCAAGCGCGACATCCCGTGGATGATCGACCTTTACGCACAGGGGCGGCTGCAACTGGACGAACTGATCTCAAAGCGCTGGTCGCTCGACCAGATCAACGACGCCATCGCCGACACCAAGACCGGCACCGCACGGCGCAATGTCATCCTGCTGCGCTGAGACGGGCCGCATGCCGCGAAAAATTGCAATTTTTCGGATTGGAATTTTGCAAAATTCCATTTCAGGCCGCACGACTTGGCACAGCACAGACCACACCGACCGGAGCCATCCATGAAACTTGTTGATCTCGACATTCTCATCACCTCGCCCCCTGCGCCGGGCTGGGGCGGGCAATACTGGATCTTGGTGAAACTGACGACCGATGACGGGATCACCGGCTGGGGCGAATGCTATGCCGCCTCTGTCGGGCCAGAGGCGATGCGCGCCGTGATCGAGGATGTCTTTGGCCGTCACATGGCGGGTGAAAATCCCGAAGACGTCGAGAAAATGTACCGCCGCGCCTATTCGTCGGGCTTTACCCAACGGCCCGATCTGACCGTGATGGGCGCCTTTTCGGGGCTGGAAATCGCCTGCTGGGATATCCTTGGCAAGGCGCGGGGGCGGCCTGTCTGGGCCATGCTGGGGGGCAAGATGAACGACCGCATCCGCGCCTATACCTATCTCTATCCACTGCCCCAGCATGATCTGACCGAATTCTGGGTCTCGCCCGAGATGGCCGCAGAGTCCGCGCTGGATGCCGTGAACCGTGGTTATACGGCGATAAAATTCGATCCCGCAGGCCCCTACACGATGCGCGGCGGGCATATGCCGGCGATGTCGGATATCTCGCTCTCAGTGGCGTTCTGCAAGGCGATCCGCGAGGCTGTGGGCGACCGCGCCGACCTGCTGTTCGGGACGCATGGCCAGTTCACCACCGCAGGCGCCATCCGCCTTGCCAAGGCGATAGAGCCCTATGGCCCGCTCTGGTTCGAAGAGCCAATCCCCCCCGACAATGCAGCACAAATGGCGCGCGTGGCGCAGGCCACCTCGATCCCCGTGGCGACCGGTGAGCGGCTGTGCACCAAGGCAGAATTCGCGCCGGTGTTGCGACAGGGCGCGGCGGCGATCCTGCAACCCGCCCTTGGCCGTGCAGGCGGCATCTGGGAGACCAAGAAAATCGCCGCGATGGCCGAGGTCTATAACGCGCAGATGGCCCCGCATCTGTATGCCGGACCAGTGGAATGGGCCGCGAATATCCATGTCGCCGCCTCCATTCCCAACCTGCTGATGTGCGAGACGATCGAGACAGAATTTCATGCCGCCTTGATCAAGCACACGCTTACGGTCGAGGATGGGTTTATCACCCCGCCCGACACGCCCGGTCTGGGGATCGACGTGGATGAGGATCTGGCCCGCGCGCATCCCTATAATGGAACCGGGCTGCATCTGCAGATGCAGGACGCGCCATGTGATTATGTGAACGGCAACAATTTCGCCGGGGGCGCGCCTCTTAAATCCGACTGAGCTGTGCCTCAGGGCAGCAATGCCAGCCAGACCCAGACCGTCAGGATCGACACCCCGGTCGCGACCAGTACGCTGGTGGCGGCCACGCGCGTCGCGCGCCCATACATGCTGGCGAAGATATAGGTATTGACCCCCGGTGCCATCGCCGCCGTGAGCACCGCCGAGCGGGTCGCATCCACCGACAGTCCGAACCCAAGCCCCATGCCGCGCGTGATCAGCGGATGGATCACCAGCGACACAAGGCAGATGTAAAACACCAGCCGCAAATCGCCCTCAGGCCGGTAGGTGGCCAGCACCCCCCCCAACCCGAACAGTGCGGCAGGCAACGCGGCGCGCACCATGAGGTCAATCCCGTCATTCAGAACGGTCGGCAGGCTGACGCCTGACAGGTTCACCGCAAAGCCAAGCGCGATGCCGAGGATCAATGCATTAGAAAACATCGCCTTCAGCACCCGCCGCGCGACCGCTGACCCGGCCTGACCACGCGCCCGCACGATTTCCATCACGGTGATGCCCAAGCCGTAACAAAACGGCGAGTGCAGCGCGATGATGGCAAAATTCGCCTCCAACGCATCAACGCCGTAGGCGCGTTCGGTCAGTGGCAGGCCCAACAGGACAGAGTTGGAAAAAAGGCAGCAAAACCCGATGGCGACCGCATCTTCCCAAGGACGACCGAAGAGCAGCCTTGCGCCCAGCAGACCCAGCACAAAGCCGCTGGCCGCGCCGGTGTAGAAACTGGCCAGCAAGCGAAGATCAAAACTCTGCCCGAGATCCAGATCGGCGATGGCGGTAAAGAGCAGGCAGGGAATCGCGAAATTCTGAGTGAACTTCATCAATCCTTCGACACCGGATTGCGCGAACCAGCCCATCCAGACCGCAAAATACCCAAAGCCGATCACGAAAAAGACCGGCAGGATGACATCCAAAAGCGCCTGCATGATGGCTCAGGTCGGGTAGGTGATCACCATCCCGTCAAAGGCGGGGGTGATATGTTCGGGCATCTCGTCCACGAGCGTGGCGTAATCCATGTCGATATGCATATTCGTCAGCACAGCGCGGCGCGGCGCGGCCTGCGCAATCCATTCCAGCGACTTTGCCAGATGGGCATGGGTAGGATGTGGCGTGCGGCGCAGCGCGTCGAGGATCCAGCAATCCAAGCCCTTGAGCACCTGCCAGCTGTCATCCGGGATCTCGGCCACGTCGGGCAGATAGGCCAGATCGCCCACGCGAAAGCCAAGCGCGTCGATAGAGCCGTGATTGACCGTAAAGGGGCGCAGCGTGATGGGGCCGCCATCACCCTCGATGGTAAAGTCATCCTTGATCGTGTGCATGTCGAGGATCGGCGGATAGGGCGAATCGTCGGGCTGGATAAAGGCATAGCCGAACCGCGCATAGAGCGCGTTCTGCGTGTCGCCATCGGCCCAGACAGGCAGCCGTTTGCGCATGTTGAAAACGATCATGCGCAGATCATCCAACCCGTGCACATGGTCTGCGTGGCTATGGGTATAGACCACCGCGTCCAGCGCGCCGATGCCCGCATCCAGCAACTGCGCGCGCATGTCCGGCGAACTGTCGATCAGCACGCGGGTGATCCCCTCTTCGCCCTCACGCTCGATCAGCATGGAACAGCGGCGGCGCGTGTTCTTGGGGTTGTCAGGGTCGCAATCGCCCCACTGCCCGCCCAGACGCGGCACCCCGCCCGACGATCCGCAGCCAAGGATGATAAAGCGCAACTCCCCCATCAGGCGGGCACCCCGCCCGGCGCTGCCTTGGCGAAAAGCCGGTCGAAATTGGCTTGGGTCTGTGCCGCGAAGTCCGCCCATTCCATGCCAAAGGCCTCTGCGCCCACCTTGGCGGTGTGGACGGTGTAGGCCGGTTCGTTACGCTTGCCGCGGTAGGGCGGCGGCGCAAGATAAGGCGAGTCGGTCTCTACAAGAATGCGCTCCACCGGGGCGGCGGCGAAGATCTCACGCAGGTCCTTGCTGCGGGGGAAGGCTGCGATGCCCGACATCGACAGATAAAACCCAAGATCGAGCGCCGCCTTGGCCAGATCCGCGCTGGACGAAAAGCAATGCATCACGCAGTCATAGGCGCCCTGTGCGTGCTCTTCGCGCAGGATGCGGGCCATGTCCTCATCCGCGTCGCGCGCATGGATAATTAGCGGCAGACCAGTGCGGCGCGCCGCCTCGATATGCACGCGCAGGCTTTGCTTCTGTGCTGCGGCGCTGTCGGCGGTGTAGTGATAATCAAGCCCGGTTTCGCCGATGCCCACGAATTTCGGATGCCGCGCCAGCTCGACCAGCTCGTCGACGGTCGCCATCGGCTCGTCCGCCACGCTCATCGGGTGGGTGCCGGCGGCAAAGAACACCTCGTCATGCGCCTCTGCGATGGCGCGCACCTGTGGGACCTGACGCAGCTTGGTACAGATGGTCACCATGCGCGTGACGCCGGCCTCAACGGCGCGGGCGATGACCTCGCTGCGTTCGTCGTCGAAGGTCTCGAAGTCAAGGTGACAATGGCTGTCGGTGATCTGAATCTGCTCGGTCATGGCATCCGGTTTGTTCGGTTACACTGTTTGCGAAGCCTGTTGCAGCTTGAACACCGTATCTAGCACAAGAGCGGCGGGATCAAGGTTCACCGCGCGGCCATGCCGACTGCGCGCGCCGATTTCCTGCGCGCAATCCGCCCACAGCCGCCCGGCCCGCGCATCGGGGGCAAGCTGGCCAATGACCTTGACCTCTCCGGGGACGGCCTCGGGCGGGGGGGCGCCTGTGGCACCGGCCCGCGCCAGCCGCGCCAGAAAGAGATCCATGAGTGCATATAGCAGGTCGAGCCGGGTTTCGGCCCCGCGCGCCGCTGCCGCCTCTGCCAGCTTGATCGCGCGGGCGCGGTCAAGCTGTGGCAGGGTCCCGGCCAGCGCCACAAGCTCTGCATAGATTTGCAACCCGTCGAGATTATAAAGCCGCACCGCCTCGCCCGCAGACCCTTGGGACAGTTGCGCCAGCGCGGCCGCCTGCCCGCCAGCGTCGATCCCGGCCTGCACCAAGGCGGCCTCCATATCGGCAGGGTCCAGCGGCAACAGCCGCAGGTCCCGACAGCGCGATCGGATGGTTGGCAGCAGGCGCGCGGGCTGATGACTGACCAGCAGGAATGTCGTGCGCGCGGGCGGCTCTTCGAGCATCTTGAGCAAGGAGTTGGCTGCTTGCACGTTCATCTCGTCCGCGGCGTCGATGATGACCACGCGCCGCCCGCCATCAGCGGCGGACAGGCCAAGAAAGCGGTGCAGATCGCGGACATTATCGGCAATGATCTGATCGCGCAGGCGGCCCGTCTTTTCGTTGACCGTGCGGCGAATGTGGTAGAGCCCCGGCTCTCCTCCGGACAAAATGCGCCGCGCCACGGGATGATCGGGCGAAATATCCAGTGTTTCGGGCGGTGGGGGCGCATCCCCAAACAGGCCATCCTCCTGCGAGAGGGGCATGGCCAGCAAAAAGCGCGCGATGCGCCACGCCAGCGTCGCCTTGCCCACGCCGCGCGGCCCGGTCAAGAGCCAGCCATGATGCAACCGCTCAGACGCGAAAGCCGTCAGAAACGCGTCCTCTGCCGCACCTTGCCCAAAAAGTTGCACCGTTTCCTTGGGATGCGGCGCACCTTCGATGCGGTCGGGCTCTGGGGCGGTCTCAGCGCTCATGCGGTGACCTTTTCCATCTGCGCCGCAACATCCGCCTGCACCGTCTCTATGGCGCGATTGCCGTCGATCACCACGATCCGGTCCGGATTGCGCGCCGCAAGGTCGAGAAAGCCCTGCCGCATGCGCGATTGAAGCCCGGCGCCAAACGTCTCGAACCGGTCCTCCCCTCCGCCACGCGACAGCGCACGCGCCAGCCCCCGATCCGGGTCCATGTCGATAAGAAAGGTGACGTCCGGTTCGCGCGCAATCATCAGATCATGCAGCGCATCGACCTTGTCGCGCAGGTCGGCCCGCGCCACGCCCTGATAAATCCGGGTGCTGTCGGCAAAGCGGTCGCAGATCACGGTTTTGCCTGCCTTTATCGCAGGGGCAATCACGCGTTCCAGATGATCCCGCCGTGCAGCGGTGAACAACAGCAGTTCCGTTTCCGGCGACCAGCGGTCGGTCGCCCCCTCAAGCACCAGTCGCCGGATTTCCTCTGCCCCGTCGCTGCCACCCGGCTCGCGGGTCAGAACCACATCGCGCTCGGCCCCGCGCAGATGATCGGCCAAGAGCCGGGCCTGCGTGGACTTGCCAGACCCGTCGATCCCCTCAAAACTGACGAATAGCCCTGTCGCGGTCAAAGCGCGCCCTCTGGTCCCTGTCTCAACCGAGCCAGAAGCAGACCAGACACCGTGCGCAGCCGCACGGCAAACCCGCCTGCGGCCACATCCTGCGCGGCGACAAGGGGCACACGCATTTCCGGCAGCTCGGCGGGTTTCAGCACCAGTTCCGCAAGCTCGTCACCCTTGGCGAAGGGCGCGCGCAGCGGGCCGTTATAGACCACTTCGGCCGCCAGTTCATTCGCGCCCAGAACAGGGACAAGCATGGAGATATCTTTTGCCGGTGTCAGGCCGACGCTGGTCGCATCCCCCATCCAGACATCGGCGCGGGCCACTTCGGTCCCTGCGGTCAGAACGGTCTGTTCGGCGAACTGACGAAAGGCCCAGTTCACGATCTGCTCGGATTCCTCCGCGCGGGCGCGCGCCGTCTCAAGGCCGGTGACGACAAAGATCACGCGCCGGTCCCCCTGTTTGGCCGATCCGACAAGACCATATCCCGCTTCTTGGGTGTGGCCCGTTTTCAACCCGTCAGCGCCGATCCCGAGCCGCAACAGCGGATTTCGGTTTTGCGTGTTCTGCGGCGCACGTCCGTCGAATTCAAAAGTCGTCTCGGCGAACATCGGGTAGAATTCGGGAAACTCCTCGATCAGCTTGCGGGCCAGCAAGGCCAGATCACGCATGCTCATGTCATGCCCGGCCTCGGGCCAGCCATTGGAGTTTTTGAAAACCGAATTGGTCATGCCCATCTGCTGCGCCCGACGCGTCATGAAGCGGGCAAACCCGGCCTCTGTGCCATCCGGGCTGAGCGCCTCAGCCAGCACCGCACACGCGTCATTGCCTGACAGCACGATGATGCCGCGCACCAGATCCTCGACCGTCACGCGGTCGGTGGTGTCGAGAAACATCGTCGAGCCGCCATAATTCATGGCGTGCTGCGACACTGGCAGTTTTTCAGACATCGAAAGTCGGCCCTCGCGGATCGCCTCGAATGTCACATATAGCGTCATCAGTTTGGACATGGACGCGGGCGGCAAGGGCTGGTCCGCGTTCTTGCTCAATAGCACGGTGCCGGTCGTCATATCCGTGACGAATGCGGCTTGGGCACGCGTGTCAAAGGCCTGCCCCGGCGTGGCCAGGACAAGCAGAAGGGTCAGCGATGCAATCAATCGGGTGGCAGCGATCATGGGTCTCCCCGGTTCAGTTGGTCACGGGATAAGCGTCGTCAAAGCCTACATCCTTGATCTTCTTAAGCAGCTGGCTGCGCTCTGACGTGCTGGTGGATGGCCCAACGATGACCCGCCAAAAGGTCTTACCCTGAGAGGTTTGCTCTTTGACGGTCGGGATCATCCCCGACTGCCGCATGGCGACAGCCGTATTGCGGGCGTTCTGTTCGACACTGAAGATGCCGATCTGGATAAAGGGCTTTTCAAGCCGTGAGGCGGCCGGTGGTGCGGCAGCGGCCTCAGGGGTCGGCTCTGGCTGAGGGGCGGCGGCCTGACCAGCCTCAACCGCCTCAATGGCCGCGGCGGCACCTGCCACGGGGTCAAGCGCAGAGGCCTCGATCTCTGCGGGGGCGGCCAGCGTCTCGGACGCCTCTGCCGACGCGCCGGATGCCGGCGATGCGGCTGCGGGGTCTGGCGCCGCCTCTCTGCGCAGGGCGGTGACATTGAGCTGCCCCGGTGCCCCGGCCAGCAGGCCAAGCGCGACTGCGGCGTCAGAGGACACCTGCAGAACCGGACCCGGATTTTCTCGCTCACGCCGGAAAAGCGCACCGATGACGAATTTTGAATTCCGTGTATTGCGGATGATGACGCGTTCGGGTTCGGTCACATCGGGATGCGCGACCCAGACACCACCCAGCGACGGACGCCCGTCCCAAAGCCCCTGATCGGTGACTTGGAAAACATCCGGCGCCTCGACATCGCGCTCGATCAACCTGACGGAATTATCCGCCGAAGCGACCGCGTTGTTCGCTTGCGTTTGCGGTTGAAAGAGCGTGAATTCCCCGGTTTCGCTGCAACCAGACAGAAGACCCGTCGCCGCACCAAATACCATAACTGGGCCGAAGCGCCCTACCTTGCGAAAAAAATGTGTCATCTCGTGTCCCTTGCCTCAAAACGCCCTTTTGAGCGGTGGGCCGGTTGATCCGGCGTTCTGTCTTCGGCCTTTGCAGCCAATCTGCCTGAGCAAAGAATAGCGGCTTGGCGCGCGCATGGAAAGTCTGCAAGATATGTTTCGGCAGAAATCCCCGCGATCAAGGCCTTCCAGAATCGAAAAGGTCGCAGTAACAACACCAGGCGCGGGAGGAGTGGCAGAGTGGTCGAATGCACCGGTCTTGAAAACCGGCGTGCGTGAAAGCGTACCGTGGGTTCGAATCCCACCTCCTCCGCCAACGCAAACAGATCTGAGAATGCAGTTTTTCCCTTAAAAACAAGAAGTTGCAGGATATCTGCAATCGGCAGCCCCTCGCTCCACCTTGAAATTTGTCATTTTTGCTACACATCCTGCTACACCAGTGGGTAATGTGGAGTGGTGTAATGCGGTTGATTTAGCGGGGAAAAGCTTGGCATTTGCGGCGCAGAGTACCCACTCGCTTTGCCGGGGTCGAACCACGGCGTGAGGTGTGGGTGTCCCTGAAAACGGACTCTCATTTATTGGCAGCCGAAAAAGCGCCAGCGGTGTGGGACAGCTTAATCAAGGCCTGGGAGGCGCAGCTGGCCGGCCGTTCGGAAGACGGAGCCGCCCGGCTCGAGGCGGCCCGCGCCGTCGCTGCAAGCCGCGGCCTAAGTTACAAGCCGATACAGGATATCGAGGATTTACCACTCGAGGATCTGCTGGCTCGTGTGAAGCTTCTGCATGCGCGGGATGGATCGGTACAGATCGCGGCAGCCCCGGGAATTTTGGGGACCGTCGAGGTGCCCTCTCTGACCGTCTCTGAGGCCTTAAGCGAATACTGGACGCTGACACCCGATCGAACCTATGGCAAAAGCGCAGACCAACAGCGCCGCTGGGAAAACCCGCGCAAGAAAGCCGTTAGAAGCTTCATTGACGTGGTCGGCGACAAACCCATCTCCGACCTCACACGGGCGGATTTCCTCGACTTCCGTGCCTCTTGGCTAGAGCGGATCGCTGAGGAAGATCTTACGCCAAACTCCGCAAATAAAGACCTGATCCACCTCTCAGATGTCCTCCAGACAGTGAATGAGCTGAAAGGCTTTGGCCTCCATCTGCCACTTCACAAGCTGACACTTAAAGAGGGTGACAAGAAAGAGAGGATGCCCTTCTCGGATGACTGGATCCGGGACAAGCTGCTCGCGAAGAAGGCGCTGCTTGGCTTGAATGACGAGGCCCGTGCGATCCTGCTGGGAATGATCAACACTGGATACCGCCCGTCCGAGGCCGCGGGGCTATCGCAAGATCGGATCCGGCTTGACCACGAGGTGCCCCATCTGATCATCGCTCCGGATGCGACGCGTCAGATCAAGAACCGGACCTCACGCCGTGAGATCCCACTCACAGGCGTGAGTCTTGAGATCTTCAAGGCGTTCCCCGGAGGCTTTCCACATTATCGCGAGAAGCCGGCCACCCTGTCGGCAACCGTCAATAAGTTCTTGCGCCAGAACGGTTTAATGCAGAGCGATCGGCATGTGGTCTACAGCTTGCGCCACAGCTTTGAGGACCGAATGCTACGTGGAAGGATCGATGAGCGTGTCCGGCGCGAGCTGATGGGCCATTCCCTGGGTCGGCAGAAATATGGCCAAGCGGGCGGCCTTGGCTTCAAGGCATCAGAGCTGTCACGCATCGCTTTCTAGCGCGAATCTGACTCTGGTGGCCTGCTACGCCTTGCACTTCTGATACAAGATCAGACTGAAACCCACCCCTTTTGTCAGGGCTGCTTGGTCTCTATTAGACCTGCACCCAGGGCGGCAAGCGGGCTTTCTCTGCCTACGCGAAACAACCGGCTGCAATTTCAAAAGCTGACATTTAAGTTTATGATGCAATTGCTCAGGGCCCATCCAATCGCGCTGTTTTTCTACGCCGCCAGTATTTTTGCTTCATAGTGTTTGAGGACTTACCGTACCGCGCCACGGCTCCGAATGATAACGGGTCCGGCTCCAACTCTGGGAAAAGAGTGAAGATCTCTGTGCAAGGCGCGGCGTCATCACATTGCCGCTTAATGGAACGGGCCAGGGCCCGGTTTCTGGACATGAGGAAGAGGTCCGGCGCACAGGGCGAGGCCCGGCGCGCCGAGGCAGCCTCATTCGAATGCGCGAAGGTGGATTTTCTCGGGGTTGAGCGCGTAGCTCCACGGCAGACCGGAATTTTTCCAACCGTCGACGACGCGGCGTGGTCCGTTCGGATGGTCTGAAGCCGTAGAACCCTCGAATCCATCCACGACGACAAAGACCTGTTCGAGATCCAGACCTTCCAGTGTCGCGGCCGAGGGGGCACCACGGCTTCCTCCAGACCGGCACATCAGGATCACAGGCACCGTTCGGTCGAGCCCGTGCGCCTCAAGGGCGGCAAGCACGTTGTCCGCAAAGTTCGGATTGCGTTCCATCGACAGCACGGGCTTGCTGTCGTGCATTTCTGACGGATCAACCAGCAGGAACGGCACGTTCACGTCCACCACGTCGGTGAAGCCGGTGAACATGATCTCTACCGGTTCGCGAACATCGACGAAGAGCACCTCGTCTGGTCGCGCCGTCTTCATCTCGTAGGCTTCCTCAGCCGTCAGGTAGAGGCCCCAAGACGTTTGCTTGGCAGGATCTTCTGGCTCAGGTGCCGCAGCGACGGTGCCTGCAAGGCCGAGCGACATGGCGATCGCCGTGATGAGTTTCTGCATCTTCAATCTCCTTTCAGTGAGCGTATTCGCCGGTCGCATACGATCGGCAGTGCGAGGATGTTCCTTGCGGTTGCCTTCGGCATCTCAGTCACGACCAAAATGTGTTTCAATGACTGAAAGCGAGGGCGGCGATAGTTACCGCCGGCCCCTTTATATGAACTTCTCTATGCAAAAGGCCTTTGTCGTTTCAACGCAGGCAACTCGAAGAAACCAAGACGCCGTTGCCTCCTCAGAAGGACATGATTCGGGCATTGTCAGCCAGCAGCCGAGCGGCCATGGCAGGTGGTTTTGCCGGCGTCACACCGTCGAGGAGAGCCTCTGGGCCCACGCCCTTGTTCGGAAGGTAGATCGCGCAAACCTCAACCGTGGCCCCAGCTTCCATGATCTTTAGCATCAGGCCCTGCGGGCTCATTCCCTTGGGTTTCTGTGGGGCGGTGGCGGCGGCCGGCGCGTCCCGAAGAGCAAGATCGCCAGCGGGACCACAAAGCAGAACATGGGCGTCCGAACCTTGCTGCAGCGCCTGCATGGTCAATACCATGCTCATCAGCTGCGTTTGCGGTTCACCCGTCGCCACGATGGTGACGAGATCGGGTTTTTCCTGCGCAGTGGCGGCGGTGCCAAGAGCCAATGCTGTGATGAGTCCGAGAATTGCGTGTTTCATATTGTGTTGCTTTCTATAGGACCAGTTTGATGACGTAGGCGATGACGCCCAGCGCCGAGACGCTGGCCAGCCAGAGACCGGCGAACCAGACGATGCGGGAGACCTTGGACGGCATCAGTGATATCCCTCTGATGGATCCATCTTGCCGCGAAAGACCCAATAGGCGTAGGCCGTGTAGCCAAGGATAATCGGGATCAGGATCACCGCTCCGACAAGTGCGAAGGCGAGGCTGGAATCGGGGGCTGCGGCTTGCCAGATCGTCAGGGATGGCGGCACCATCATCGGATAGAAGCTGATGCCGATACCGATGAAGCTGATGACAAAAAAGCCGAGCGCGGACAGAAAAGGCTGCAGGTCCTTGCCATCGTTCAGACCGGTGTAGAACGCCCATGTTAGCCCGAGCATGAGCAGCGGCACGATCATGACGAAGACACTCGTTGGCAGGTTGAACCAGCGCTGAAAGTATTCGGGGCCCTGGAATGGGGTCAGAATACTTACGACCCCGATGAGACCAAGGGTCACCGCGCCGAGCCACCAAGCGTAGCCTCGCATCTGCATCTGGATTTCGTTTTCCGTCTTGTAGATGAGCCAGGTTGCTCCGAGCAGGCCGTAGCCCACGACGACAGCAAGGCCGGTCAGCACGGAAAACGGTGTGAGCCAGTCGAACCAGCCGCCGCCATAGGCGCGCCCGTCAACCTCGATGCCCTGCACAAGAGCGCCCAGCGCGATCCCTTGGCACAGCGCAGCCACGAATGAGCCGCCGAAGAAGGCCGCGTCCCAAAGTCCTTTGTTCTGGGTGCGCCAGCGATATTCAAACGAGACGCCCCGGAACACGAGCGCCAGCAGCATGAGCGTAATCGGCATGTAAAGCGCCGGCATGACGATGGCGTAAGCCAGAGGAAAGACCGCGAACAACCCGCCACCGCCCAGAACGAGCCACGTCTCATTGCCATCCCAGACAGGCGCAACCGAGTTCATCATCAAATCCCTGTCCTGTTCGGACTTGCCGAAGGGAAAGAGAATTCCAATGCCGAGGTCGAAGCCGTCGAGCACGACATAGGTCAGGACGGCAAAAGCAATCAGCCCGGCCCAGATAAATGCAAGATCGAAAATCATATCTGCTCTCCTTTGTCCTATTCACCGGGAATGAAGTCTGCGTCGAGTTGCGTGGCGGGCGTAATGCCGGCGGTCCTGATCGGTCCGTCGCGAAGGCCAAGCTTGGGCGTTGCGGGCCGCTTGTTCATCATCCGCAAAAGGTAGTAGGTCCCTGCGCCGAACACGGCGAAGTAGACAATGATGAACGCGACGAGCGAGGCGGCGACCGCCGGTGCGTCGATCGGTGCAAGACTGTCACTGGTACGCAGGAGGCCATAAACCGTGTAAGGTTGGCGGCCCACCTCGGTCGTGATCCAACCGGCCAAGACGGCGACGAAACCGGTTGGTCCCATGGCGATGCTTGCGCGATGAAGCCATGCAGAGTCGTAAAGGGTGCCACGCCACCGCGCCCATGCGGACCATGCGCCAAGCCCCAGCATCAAAAAGCCCAAGCCGACCATCACGCGAAACGACCAGAACACGATGAACACGGGCGGCTGTTCCTCATCCGGGACAGTATCGAGGCCTTTTGTGGGGTAATCCAGTGGGTGCTCAAAAATCAGGTTGCCAAGGCCGGGAATGCCGACGGCATAATCCAGCCGCTGTTCCGCGTCATTGGGGACGCCGAACAGGTAAAGCGGTGTCCAACCCTCTGGGTGACTTTCGTAGTGACCCTCCATTGCCATGATCTTGACGGGCTGATGTTCGAGGGTGTTGAGGCCGTGTTCGTGCCCGGCAAAGATCTGGAGCGGCGTGACGATGACTGCCATCCACATAGCCATCGAAAACATGCGCCGCGCTTCGCGGTCTTTTCGATCCCGCAGCAGGTGCAGCGCGCCAACGGCGCCGACAACAAGTGCCGTCGTCAGGTAGGCCGCCAACACCATGTGGACGAGGCGATGCATGAAGGACGGGTTGAAGATGATCGCCCACCAATCCTCGGGAACGAATTGGCCGTTTTCGGCGATAGAGAAGCCTGCGGGCGTCTGCATCCAAGAGTTCACCGACAGGATCCAGGTGGCTGACATCAGCGTGCCGAAGGCGACCATGGCGGTGGCAAACATGTGCAGTTTCTCGCCGACACGCTCGCGTCCAAACAGCATGATCCCGAGGAAACCGGCCTCGAGGAAAAAGGCCGAGAGCACTTCATAGGCCATGAGCGGGCCGACCACGGGACCGGCCTTGTCCGAGAACACCGACCAGTTGGTGCCGAACTGATAAGACATCACGATGCCCGACACGACACCCATGCCAAAAGCGACCGCAAAGATCTTCTTCCAGTAATTGAAGAGCGTGAGGTAGGTCTCATCCCGCGTCTTCATCCATAGCCCGTTTAGCACAGCGAGATAGCTGGCAAGACCGATGGAGAAGGCCGGAAAGATGATGTGAAACGAGACCGTGAAGGCGAATTGCACGCGCGCCAAGATCTCGGCACTAAAACCGTCGAGCATTGTGTTTATCCTTTAGCCTTTTACGGTGATATCCACGGTGCGCAGGTAAGGACGGATGGTATCGAACCCCTGCGGGAACTTTGCCTGAGCATCGGCTTCGGACAGGCTTGGTGGGATGATGCACCGCTCGCCCGGACGCCAGTCGGCTGGCAATGCCACGCCTTGCGTATCGGCGGTCTGCAATGCGTCGATGACGCGCAGGATCTCGTCAAAGTTACGGCCCACTGTCATCGGATATGTCATGGTCAAGCGCAGGTTCTTGTCACTGTCGATGATAAAAACAGACCGGACACCGGCAGTTTCCGACTGCGCGGGATGGATCATCTCGTACAGTTTCGAGATCATCAGATCAGGGTCGGCAACGATCGGAAAGCGCAGGCTGGTTTGCTGCGTATCGTTGACGTCATCAATCCACCTGAGATGCTCTTCCACGGTGTCGGTGCTGATCCCGATGGGCTTGACCCCGCGCCGCGTGAACTCTTCGCTCAGTTGTGACGTGCGGCCCATCTCGGTTGTGCAGACCGGAGTGAAGTCCGCCGGATGGCTGAAGAAGAACGCCCAGTCGTCGCCAATCCAGTCGTGAAAAGAGATCGGCCCGGTGGTGGTATCGGCGGTGAAATCGGGAACGGTGTCCCCCAGTAGCAGCGTCATTGCATTGGTCCTTTCGTTGGGTTTGACGCTGCATAACGGGTGTGGCCTTTGCGGTTCAGTGACAAGGTCACAGAACTTGCAAATACTTATATATTATTTATATATTTTAGAGGGAGGATGACATGAAACTCACAGCTTATTCGAATTATGCGCTGCGCTCCTTGCAGCTTGCCGCACTCAAGGCCCCCGATCGGATCAAGGTAGATGATGTGGTGCAGGTGCATGGTCTGGCGCGGCCCCATATCGTCAAGATCGTGCATGAGCTTGGGCGCGCGGGGTACCTTGAGACCGTTCGTGGACGCGGCGGCGGTTTTCGATTGGCGCGCCCCGCCGGGGATATAGTGGTCGGCGACGTCGTGCGTCTGACCGAAGGCCCTATGGAAATTGTGGAGTGCTTCAATCCGGAGCGGAACACCTGCCCGCTGATCGGCATCTGCAAGTTGTCGCGCGCGCTGCAAACCGCCACGAAGGCTTTCATGGCGGTGCTCGATGACCTGACCCTCGCCGATATCGCATCGAACAAGGGCGAGCTTCTGGCACGGATCGCGCCGATTGAGGATGGCATCGTTTCACCCAAGCGGAGAGCGTAATGAACATCGGCGACTGGACAGAACGATTTCAGGGCACCCAGGCCTTACCGCGCGCGGTACGCGACAGGCTGTTGCAGGTGGCGCAGGTGAGGTCCTATTCCAAGGGCCAAGAGGTTTTTGGCCCACAAAACGTGCCTGACAGTCTATTTTTCCTGTTCGAGGGCACAATCCGCGTCTCGCAAACCTCTGAAAACGGTCGGGACATCGTTCTTTATCGTGTCGACGCCGGTGAAAGTTGCGTGCTTACCACTGCGTGCATGCTGGCTGAAGAAGCCTACAACGCCGAAGGCTTGGCCGAGACCGACATCATCGCAGTTGTCTTGCCACGGCTGTCTTTCGATGCCCTCGTCGCAGAAGAGCCTGCCTTTCGCGACTTTGTTTTCACGGCCTATTCGAAACGCCTAATCGACCTGATGCGTGTTGTCGACGATGTCGCCTTCGGCCGGATTGACGTGCGTCTTGCCGACCGACTGTTGACCCTTGTCGGTGGCAACAAAGAGATTGCTGCGACACATGCGCAGATCGCAAGCGAGCTTGGCACGGCGCGTGAAGTCATCAGTCGTGTCCTGAACGACTTTCAGAAGCGTGGCTTTATCACCCAGTCGCGTGGACGGATTGCGGTTACGAACAAGCCGGCCCTGCGCGCGCTGGCCGACAGCACCTGACGGAGGATCTGGAAAATCGGGTCAAGGTGACATTGTCACTGAAAGCTGCGCCATAAAGTTATATCTCCATGCCAACTTAAAGCTTGGAGAAACCTTATGTCCCCCAATGTCGGACCCGTCGACCGGACCCTGCGTGCCACCCTTGGCGCGGTTTTGCTCTTTCTGGCCTTCTTGA
>CBFHML010000097.1:0-124218 GCA_965656855.1 Roseovarius sp. | reverse complement strand
CGAATGGAACAACCTCGACCTCACCTCAGTCATCTTCTCCATTCTCATGATCGGCGTTGTCGGCATGTTGCTGGATGCGGCCTTCGGCGTGCTTCAACGCGCCGTGGCCTATGCGGAATAAGGAGCAAGCACATGTCCAAACCATTTCTCAGCATCGAACGGCTCACGCAACAGTTCCCCGATGGGTCTGGCGGCAAGCTTACCGTCTTTGAGAACGCCAGCTTCGGGATCGAAAAAGGCGAGTTCGTCTGCATCCTCGGTCATTCGGGCTGCGGCAAATCCACCATCATGAATATCCTCGCCGGGCTGGCAGAGCCAACCTCCGGCGTGGTCAAGATGGACGGGTTGGAGGTGTCAGGCCCCTCTCTCGACCGGGGCGTGGTGTTTCAGAACTACTCACTTCTGCCGTGGCTGTCGGCGCTCAAGAACGTTACTTTTGGCGTCAAGGCGCGGTATCCCAACTGGTCAAAGGACAAGATAGAGACGCATGCCCGCGAATTTCTGGCCAAGGTCGGCCTGGATGGCGACGTCATTCATCGCAAGCCAAGCCAGCTATCAGGCGGTATGCGCCAGCGTGTGTCCATCGCACGGGCCTTTGCGAACCAGCCCAAGCTGTTGCTTTTGGATGAACCATTCGGCGCACTTGATGCGCTGACACGGGGCACCATTCAGGATGAACTGCTAAAGGTCTGGGGCGATACGGAACAGACCGTTTTCATGATCACCCATGACATCGACGAGTCCATTCTGTTGGCGGATCGCATTCTGCTGATGACCAATGGCCCGCTGGCCCGCGTGGCAGAATCTGTGGAAATCACTCTGCCAAGGCCCCGCACCCGCACCGAGATCGTCGAACATCCCAACTACTATGCGATCCGCAACCATCTAGTGCAGTTTCTTGGAAAACGCTCCAAGGAGCTCTCCGGGCAGAAGGTGGACGCAGAAGACCTGAGACCAGAAACCGTACGCATCGATGTCAGCTCTGAAGGTGATGATCCCAAAGATAGCAGCCCCGCGCTGCGCGCCGTCAATCACTGAGGGCGCGCAGACATGGACGTAAAAGTACCCCCCCGACCCCCGCTACCGCCGTTTTCGTGCGACGACGCTGTGCAAAAGGTCCGTATGGCAGAGGATGCATGGAACAGCCGAGACCCCGCCAAGGTCGCGCGGGCCTATACGGCCGATACACGCTGGCGCAATCGCGATGAATTTCTGAATGGCCGCGATGAGGTAGAGGCCTTTTTGACCCGAAAATGGGCCAGCGAGACCGGCTATCGCCTGATCAAGGAGATTTGGGCGCATGAGGACAACCGTATCGCCGTGCGCTTTTGCTATGAGTGGCACGATAAATCAGGGCAGTGGTTTCGTGCCCATGGCAACGAAAACTGGGCGTTCGACGAACATGGGCTTATGGCCACGCGCCACGCCTCGATCAACGATGTGCCGATTGCAGACAACGATCGCAAATTCCACTGGCCACAAGGACCGCGGCCACACGATCACCCGGGGCTGACGGAGCTTGGGCTGTGACACCCCTAAGAAAGAACCAGACAGAAGGAAAAGACCCATGAAAGACTCGTTTCCAGTTCCCGCAATGATGACCAAGGAGGATGTCACCATGATGATCCTCTCCGCCAAGAAACAGGCAGGTATGACATGGGAGCAGATCGCCGAGAAGATCGACATGTCACCCGTCTGGACACATTCTGCCTGCATGGGCATGAACGGCTTTCCCAAGGACAAGGCAGAGGCGCTCGCAACCGCGCTCGCCCTGCCCCAAGAAGCTGTCAGCGTTCTGGAAGAGCCCCCCACAAAGGTCTGGGAACAATCCGTACCGACAGACCCCTGTATCTATCGCTTTTACGAGATCGTCGGCGTCTATGGCCCGACGCTCAAGGCACTGATCGAAGAAAAATTCGGCACCGGCATCATGTCGGCGATCGATTTTGAGATGTCCGTGCAGCGCGTGGAGAACCCCAAAGGTGACCGCGTAAAGATTGAGATGTCAGGCAAATATCTCGCTTACAACGCTTGGTAAAATCAGCGCTAGCATGATGCGTATGGGAAGGCTGAGGTGAGAACCTCGGCCTTCTTCGCGTTTGTCGTCACTGACAGCGCGATGGTCAATTTGGGTAATCTCGATGATTGGTCGGAGTGAGAGGATTCGAACCTCCGGCCCCTGCCTCCCGAAGACAGTGCTCTACCAGGCTGAGCTACACTCCGACCGTGCGCAGGCGGATATACTTCGCCTGCGCGCATTGCAAGAGCGGAAATAGGCCCCCTGGGGCCTATCAGACCGTCTCTGAAAGGGCTGCAACAATGGCGTCACCCATCTGCGCCGTGCTGACCGGTTGCACGCCGTCCTCACCCAAAAGATCGGCTGTCCGCAGACCATCGGCGAGCACTTTTTCCACTGCATCTTCGAGCCGCGTCGCCTCGTCACCCTGATCAAAGCTATACCGCAGCGCCATCGCAAAGCTGAGGATACAAGCGATTGGATTGGCCTTGCCCTGACCCGCGATGTCGGGAGCAGAGCCGTGCACCGGCTCATAAAGCGCCTTGGGCCGACCATTGGACATCGGCGCACCAAGGCTGGCCGAGGGCAGCATGCCCAGAGAGCCGGTCAGCATTGCAGCGGCATCCGAGAGCAGGTCGCCAAAGAGATTGTCCGTTACGATCACATCGAATTGCTTGGGCCAGCGGCAAAGCTGCATGGCGCCCGCATCGGCATACATGTGGCTGAGCTCTACATCCGGATAATCCTCGTCATGCACTTTCTGCACGACCTCACGCCAGAGCACGCCGGATTCCATCACGTTGGCCTTTTCCATCGAGCAGACCTTGTTGCCGCGCTTGCGTGCCATCTCAAAGGCAGAGCGCGCAACGCGGTCTATCTCGGACTCGGTGTAGCGCTGCGTGTTGATGCCAACGCGTTCATTGCCTTCTTGCACGATTCCGCGTGGTTCTCCGAAATAGATGCCAGAGGTCAGTTCGCGGATGATCATGATATCGAGACCCGCGACCACATCCTTTTTCAGCGAGGAAAAGTCAGCAAGCGCGTCAAAGCACTGGGCGGGACGCAGGTTTGCGTAAAGGTCCATTTCCTTGCGCAAGCGCAGCAGGCCGCGCTCTGGCTTTACCGAGAAATCAAGCGTGTCGTACTTCGGGCCGCCCACCGCGCCCAGCAGGACTGCATCGACGGATTGGGCTTTTTCCATGGTGGCGTCGGTCAAGGGGACGCCATGCACGTCATAGGCGGCACCGCCCACCAGATCCTCGCTGACGTCGAACTTGAGCCCGCGTGTGGTGCCGTACCAGTCGATGACTTTACGGACTTCGACCATGACCTCGGGGCCAATGCCGTCACCGGGCAGAATAAGAAGCGAGGGGTTGCTCATCTGGGGTCCTTCCTGATCCATGGGCGGTTGGCATCGCCTAGCCCGAAGCGTGGGAAGGGTCAAGAAAGGGCGGTGCGTGCATCGGATTTCACGGAAGCTGGAGATCGACCCAAACAAGACGATGACGGCTGGCCAACACCGCCTGACGACCCGCCTCGCTATTGGCTGGCGGCCAGTGGACGCCACTATCCAAAACGGAGAGATCAGCCGAAGGAAGGATATAGCTGACGCGCAGGTCTCCGGGGCCGGGGGCGGGCCAGCTTGCCGTATCGAGGTGAGGATCGCCCTGATGGCTGTCACTTTGTAGTGGATAAGGTGCGCGGCGCGGCTCAGGATCGAAAAGGCGTGGATCATTTATAAGCCTGTTGATGGCCGGTTTGCGTCCATCGCCGTCAACGGGGTCGAGATTAGCGACGCCGATAACCACAAAGGGAGACGCAGGCGCATAAGCGCCATCATCCAGCAGATTGGGCCAAAAAAGGATTTCATCTTGATTGCGGAGCCCATTGCGATCCTCATCACCATCAAAGACGGGCGGGCTTGCATGAAAGGTAAGCAGAGTCAGATTCCGCACGCCCACCCGGATCGGCACAGCCCAGTGCCCGGTTGTGGAGAGGCGTTGTTGCCCCTGCGCCATGGCAGAAGGAAACGGGCCCGCCGCTGTCCGGGGCAATTGCGCCCAAGGCAACTCAGCCCAGAGACCTCCGCTGAAATCCTGCAGGCCAGCGGCGTCGATCGGATAACGGGAAAGAAGCGCCATCCCGCCTTGTCCGGTAAATTCGCCATAGCCTTGCGCATCACGCGGCCCGCCACGGCGCCCATCTCCATCCATATCCAGCCCCGTCGCCACGCCGGTATTCGGCGGAAGCGCAAAGACATGTGGCAAAGTATGACCCTGCGCCTCGATAAGGTCCCGCAGCGCATTGAGGGCCATGAGGTCAAGGTCATAGTCGATGCCCTGAAGGACCAGAATGTCCGGAGCATTGCCCGCGATGATGGCCGCGACGGCCTCTGCCTGCGGGTCTCCGCGCAGGATATCACGCAGCAGAAGGCCCGGCCCCTTGCGTTCAAGTTCTGTGTGATAGGTCGCTATGCGCAGGCTGTCTTGCGCGTGAGACGGGGTGCACAGGGCGGCAAAAGCCACGCAGATCGAAACGATCAGGCCTTTTGCAAGCCTTCCGCCTCGGCCTTGGCATAGACACGGCGGCGTTTTTCCTCGATCAGTTCGGCCACGCGCATCAACGCGATACCCCGCATCAGAAGACTTGCCGGCAAAAGCGCCCATACCGTCATCGTCCAGATCAGTGTTTGGTAACTGTCGATCGAGATCGGTTCGATCACGAAGGACGCAGCCTTAACGACCGCCGGAATCAAGAATGGCAGCAAACTTCCTAACACAATGTTAAGAGTTGCATCCCTTTTGAGCCGTTCGACAATATCGCCACCGCGGGTGGGATCGAACAACGGCAGGTTGACCCAGACGTTGAAAGCGCCATTGCGCATCGGCCAGCCAAGCAGACGGACCATGACGACAAACGCAAACACCATAAGCAGCGAGACGCCATAGGCGACCGCGCCCGCGACACGCACAAGCGCTGTTTGATTAATAGACGTCTCTGGTGGCAACATCAGAACGACAAGACGCACCGGCGAAAACGGGAAATCCAGCAAGTTTGCAACGGAATTGCCGATATATGTGAGGATGATGGTCAGCGGTGTTGGCTCTACCAGGCCACGACAAATGAACGACAAGGACAGAATAACCGCAAGCAATGCGAGGTATTTCAAACGATTGAATGGCGGTGCAAAGCGAAATTCCACGATGCTGGGATAACGGCCGAAATATTCGATGAAAGTGAGGAGAGAAAAGAGGATTGCGATGACCACGACGATTTGCGCTGTGTCCGTCGCAATCGACGGCAACACAAGCGCTGGCGTTACCACCAGCAAAGCAACCAGTATCGCACGTGTGAACGCACTGATAATCTGAGAAACCACTGTTCGTTTCCCTTCCAAATGGATCGACCCGGTGCAACGCCGTGTCATTATTTCCAGTTTGGGTCCGCCATGAGAGACGGTCTGCCTCATTCTTGCCTAATTTCTGCCTTGTTTCGCCCTTCGGCTCAAGCCATGGAATCGTTAGACTTGGAATTTCCGGCGAATTCATGGTCTTGGTGGTGCGGGATTGCATCATCTTTCGCACAGAAATATGGCATGCTTGGTTTTTGCCACCATATGTTGTGGTGGCTGCACAAAGCAGCACAAACGCTTTGGCGTATAAAAGATAAATAAGTATAAAATTTCACAAAAAAGGCGCCGCGAGATGCTCGCGACGCCCTTGAGATTTGAACTGTGACAGAGCGTCAGACCCAAGGTCGGGCAGCGCTCGCTTTTTCCTCGAACGCATCAATCGCAGACGCTTTTTCAAGGGTCAGGCCGATATCGTCGAGCCCTTCCATCAGGCAATGCTTTTTGAAGGCGTCCACGTCAAAGGCAAACGTCTCACCGTCGGAGGTGGTGATTGTCTGCGCCTCCAGATCAACTGTCATGCGCGCGTTTGAGCCTTTCTCGGCGTCCGTCATCAACACGTCGATCTGCTCTTGCGGCAAGGCGATAGGCAGAATGCCATTCTTGAAGCAGTTGTTGAAAAAGATGTCTGCAAAGCTGGGCGCGATGACGCAGCGAATGCCAAAATCCTTGATCGCCCACGGCGCATGCTCTCGGCTGGAGCCACAGCCGAAATTTTCTCCGGCGACAAGAATTTCAGCCTCGCGGTATTGCGGCTTGTTGAGAACGAAATCCGGGATCTCGTTCCCGTCATCGTCATAGCGCATTTCATCAAAGAGGTTCACACCCAGCCCAGAGCGTTTGATCGTCTTGAGAAATTGCTTGGGGATGATCATGTCCGTATCAACATTGATCAGCGGCATGGGTGCCGCGACCCCGGTGAGCTTTTCAAACTTTTCCATTACATCATCTCCCGAATGTCGGTCAGCCGGCCTGTCACAGCCGCCGCCGCTGCCATCGCTGGGCTCATAAGGTGGGTACGCCCACCCCGGCCCTGACGGCCCTCAAAATTACGGTTGGAGGTCGCCGCGCAACGCTCTCCGGGGGCAAGCTGATCTGGGTTCATCGCCAGACACATTGAACAGCCCGCAAGACGCCATTCAAACCCGGCCTCCTTGAAGATGTCGGCAAGCCCCTCTTCCTCGGCCTGAGCCCGCACAAGGCCAGAGCCGGGCACGACCATGGCGCGCAAACCGTCCTTGATCTTCTTGCCCTTGAGGATAGAGGCCGCTGCACGCAGGTCCTCGATCCGGCCATTGGTGCAAGAACCGATAAAGACGGTGTCGATCTCGATCTCCGACAGCTTCTGCCCGGGCTTGAGACCCATATATTCCAACGCGCGTTTCGCCGCCTCGGTTTTGCCTCCGGAAAAGCTTTCGGGTGCGGGCACATCTGCGGTGATCGGCAACACATCCTCGGGGCTGGTGCCCCATGTGACGACGGGGGCAATATCCTCACCCTTGATGGTCACGACCTTGTCCCAATGCGCGTCGTCATCGGAATAAAGCGTCTTCCACCAGTTGAGCGCGGCCTCCCACTGAGCGCCCTTGGGGGCGTGGGGGCGGCCTTTGACATATTCGAATGTCGTCTCATCCGGGGCGATCAGGCCAGCCCGTGCGCCGCCTTCGATCGCCATGTTGCAGACGGTCATGCGGCCTTCCATCGACAGCGAGCGAATGGCCTCACCACAATATTCGATGACATAGCCCGTGCCGCCGGCAGTGCCGGTATGACCGATGACAGACAAGGTAATGTCCTTGGCCGTGACGCCGGGCATAAGCTGGCCTGTGATCTCCACTTTCATGTTCTTGCCCTTGCGCTGGATCAGCGTCTGGGTTGCCAGAACATGCTCTACCTCGGATGTGCCGATGCCATGCGCCAGCGCCCCGAACGCGCCATGCGTGGCGGTGTGGCTGTCACCGCAGACGATGGTCATCCCCGGCAGGGTCCAGCCCTGTTCCGGCCCGATGATGTGCACAATACCCTGACGCACGTCAGAAACGGGATAGTAATGGATGCCGGTCTCGCGCGCGTTTTTGTCGAGCGCTTCGACCTGAATACGGCTTTCCTCGTTCTGAATGCCGTTCACCCGATCATCCGTGGTCGGCACGTTATGGTCGGGCACGGCAATGGTCTTGTCCGGCGCACGCACGGTGCGGCCTGTCATGCGCAGCCCCTCAAAGGCTTGTGGGCTTGTCACCTCGTGCACGAGATGGCGGTCGATATAGAGCAGGCTGGTGCCATCCTCGGCCTCATGTGCCAGATGAGCGTCCCAGATTTTATCGTAGAGCGTCTTGGGGGACATAGGTCCTCTCCCGTACTGTCTGTGGAATCAATGGATCACGGATTGTGCGCGCCCGATTACGGGCGCGCCAGCACCGCAAGCGTCGCACCGAAGAAACGCCATGGCAGGCGCGATCGGTCGTCGATATCGAAAATCCGTGTCATGGCAGATCAGATACATGCCCACCCCGAGTCTATCAAGGGAAACACGTCACAACGTGCTGCATGCTTTATAAGGCCGCGTTTCGGACCAGCGTCATCAATCCGGAGCGAGCATATAGCCCTCGCCCCGGACCGTCTGAAGATACCGTGGCTGCTTGGGGTCGCTTTCGATCTTGCGGCGCAGGCGTGTTATCTGAACATCGACGGCACGCTCTTGCGCCTGCCCGGTGTCACGGCCCAGATCCTCGACCAGTTTTGCGCGGCTGACAGGCTGGCGCAGGTTCTCGGAAAAGATCCGCATCAACTGTACCTCGGTCGCGGTAAGCCTGACATGGTCCTCGCCCCGCATCAGTTCTGATCGGTCGATGTCAAACCGCACCGGCCCCATCGTCAGCACCTTGGGCGCGGCATTGTCCTGTGCGGGCTCTGGCATCCGGCGCAGAATCGCATTGATCCGAAGCAACAATTCCTTGGGCTCGAATGGCTTAGCAAGGTAATCATCTGCGCCTGCCTCAAGCCCTTTGATGCGGTCCTCTGTCTCTCCCTTTGCCGTCAGCAAAAGGATCGGGGTCAGCAGCGTTTCGCGCAAGGCGGTTGTGAGCTGCACGCCGTCTTCGCCCGGCATCATCACATCCATCACAATGAGGTCGAATTCCAACCCAGCCAGTACGCGCCGCGCATGGGCCGCATCACGGGCCGCGGACACAAGAAAGCCCTGCCGCGCAAGAAACTTGCGCAGCAAGTCTCGGATCCGCTCGTCATCATCGACGATCAGCAGATGTGGCGCCGGATCTGTCATGTCTCTGCCTCCCTGATGGCATGATACTTGCGGCGCATCTCGGGGTCCATCATCGCCTCTAGCACCTGACGGAAACCCGCCACCGCCTCTGGTCCGGCAGCGCGATAGGCGGCGCGCATCCGCGCCCTCTGTGCATCCGAAATCTTGCGCTCCAGCGTGGCACCATCCTCGGTCAGTTTCAGATGACGTTCGCGGCGATCATGTGTGCCCTGCCTGCTTTCGACGAGTCCGTCCTCGATCAGGGTGCGTAAAACGCGGTTGAGCGACTGTTTGGTGACGCCAAGGATATTGAGAAGGTTGTTGACCGTGGTGCCGGGGCTGCGTGCGATGAAATGCAGCGCGCGATGATGGGCGCGCCCATAGGCCATGGTGGCAAGGATGCGATCGGGATCGGCGGTGAACCCGCGATAGGCAAAAAACATCGCCTCGATCCCCTGCCGCAGTTGCTCATCCGTCAGGAATAAAAGGCTTTCGCCGCTATGCGACTCTGGCATTTGGGCCTCCCGTTCACAATTCGCCCGGTACATGAGCAGAATAAGTCAGCCTTATTGACATTCCAAGGTCTAACTGGTAGCGAATCGCAGTTTTTACGTAACTTTATGTCCGCTTCGGACGTAGATGGCGCAACAAATGCAAAGCAGGACTTGAGGAGGCGATAAGATGGCCGGGTATGATGATCGGGATGGCAAGATCTGGATGGATGGACAAATGGTCGACTGGCGTGATGCCAATGTCCATATCCTGACCCATGCGATGCATTACGCCTCGTCGGTCTTTGAGGGTGAGCGCGCCTATAACGGCAAAATCTTCAAGAGCCGCGAACATTCAGAGCGCCTGCATTATTCTGCCCGTGAGCTGGATTTCGAAATCCCCTTCACCGTGGATGAGATCGAGGCCGCCAAGGCCGAAGTGCTGCGCGCCAACGGTCTGACAGACGCCTATGTGCGGCCCGTCGCATGGCGCGGTGCGGGTGAGGACATGGGCGTCGCGTCAGCGCGTAACCCTGTCCGTCTTGCGATCGCGACATGGGAATGGGGCGCCTATTACGGCGATGCCAAGATGAAGGGGGCGAAGCTCGACATTTCCAAGTGGAAGCGACCCAGCCCCGAGACAATCCCCTGCCATGCCAAGGCAGCCGGTCTGTATATGATCTGCACCCTGTCCAAGCACGCCGCCGAGGCAAAGGGCTGTTCGGACGCGATGATGTTCGATTATCGCGGCTATGTCGCCGAGGCGACAGGCGCCAACGTGTTCTTCGTCAAGGATGGCGAAGTGCACACGCCCAAGCCTGATTGCTTTCTCAACGGGATCACACGCCAGACCGTGATTGACATGTTGAAAGAGCGTAACGTGACGGTTCATGAGCGCCACATCATGCCCGAAGAAATGGAAAGCTTTGAGCAGTGCTGGCTGACAGGCACCGCCGCAGAGGTCACCCCGGTGGGCCAGATCGGCGAGTTCAATTTCGAGGTCGGCGCGCTGGCCAAGGACATCGCCCAAAGCTACGAGACGCTTGTGCGCGTCTGAGCCACCCCTACCGCTATGACAAAAAAGGCCGGGCGCATTGCCCGGCCTTTTTCGTTGTCACGGATCGCAACGGATTTAGCCCGGCGACATGCCTCGCATCCGCTCGGACCGGCGACGTAGCACCTCGACCGTGGCGAGCAGCAGGATCGAGATCGCCACAAGGATCGTCGCCACCGCCAGGATCGTCGGGGAGATTTGTTCGCGCAGGCCGGTGAACATCTGCCATGGCAGGGTTTTCTGCCCGGCTGAGCCGACAAAGAGCACCACAACCACCTCGTCGAAGGACGTGATGAACGCGAACAGACCACCAGAAATAACACCCGGCAGGATCAGCGGCATCTGCACACGGAAAAAGGTCGTCACCGGGTTCGCCCCCATATTGGCGGCCGCGCGGGTAAGTGAGCGGTCAAAGCCCACAAGGGTCGCCGTCACGGTGATGATGACAAAGGGAATCCCAAGCGCCGCATGGGCCAGCACCACACCCCAGTAGGTGCCCTGAAGCCC
Source organism: Roseovarius sp. (assembly GCA_965656855.1). Taxonomy (GTDB): domain Bacteria; phylum Pseudomonadota; class Alphaproteobacteria; order Rhodobacterales; family Rhodobacteraceae; genus Roseovarius. The sequence continues at coordinate 113,478 of CBFHML010000097.1, read as the reverse complement.
GAGGCGGGAATAGAAGAAGTACATGCCCGCTGCCGAGATGATAAGCGGCACAATCATCGGCGAAATCAGGATCGCCATGATGGCGCGCTTGAAGGGCACATGCTCGGACGAAAGGCCGATGGCCGCCAGCGTGCCAAAGCTGACCGACAACAGAGTTGCCACCGGCGCGATGGTGATGGAGTTCCACAGCGCCTGCTGCCAGTCCGGACTGGTAAAGAAATCGCGGTAGTGCTTGAGCGAGTAGCCCTCAGGATCAAGGCGCAGCATTTCAGGCGTGAAGGTAAAGAAGTTCTCGGCGTTGAAGCTGAGCGGCATGACCACCACGATGGGCGTGATCAGAAAGAAGAAGATCAACCCGCAAAGCACCCGAAACGAGAAATGCCACAGCACCTGTCCGGGGGTCAGATATGGAACGAGATTGGCGCGATAACGTCCTTCACCGATCCAATAGGTGAACCAGCCAAAAAACCATCCAAAAAACGCACCAATCACGGCCCCCATCGGACCGCCGGTCAAAAATCCGGCCACAGCCGTTCCCGCAAAGAGGACGAAGCGCGTCGGGCGTTCCTTGGCCCCGCCGAGAAGCTGGATGCAAACAAATCCAAGAACGGCAAGAACAGCCGCGCCCGCGATCAGCCCCATAAGCCCAGAGCCTTGGGCCGTGCCCACAAGAAGACCCGCAAGCCCGCCTGCAATGGCGAGGACCGGCAATGTGAAGTTGAGCGGCTTACGCTCGACATTGGTGAGAGTGTAGGTTGCCATGTTGTCTTACCCCAGCTTCACGTTGTCGATGCCGACGATCTTGTCGTAGGCCCAGTATAGTATGAGCACCGCCGCCAGCAGGATCGAGCCGAGCGCCGCCGCCAGACCCCAGTTCAACGAACTTGAGATGTGATAGGCGATCCGGTTCGAAATGAATGTACCCGTTGTACCGCCCACGATTTCGGGCGTGATGTAATAGCCGATGGAAAGGATAAAGACGAGAATACTGCCCGCGCCGATCCCCGGAATGGATTGCGGAAAGTAGACCCGCCAGAACGCGGTCCAGTTGGTGGCCCCCAGCGATTTCGCCGCACGCAGGTATGATGGCGGGATCGTCTGCATCACCGAATACATCGGCAGGATCATAAAGGGCAGCAGGATATGCGTCATGGCCACGATGGTGCCGAACTGGTTGTTGATCATCACCAACCGGCTTTCATCGGCAACCATACCCAGCCACACCAGCACGTCGTTGATCACGCCCTGTTGCTGCAGCATCACCTTCCATGCGGACGTCCGCACCAGCAGAGATGTCCAGAATGGCAGCAGCACCAAGATCAACAGCAGGTTCGCTGTGCGCATCGGCAGGTTGGCAAGGATCCATGCGATTGGATAACCCAACAGAATGCACGACCCCATGATCACCAGCGACATGAACAGCGTGCGCTTGAACAGCATCGCGTAGATCTGCTGATTGTCGGGCCGCGCTTCGACGCCATCGACTGTTTTCTGCAGGTCAACCGCGTTCAGGAAATAGCCCATCGTAAAGGGCGGGCTGTAGACCTGAATCACCTCCCAGACGCCTTGGTCGGCCCAACCGTCGTCTTCACTGAGGAACGCTTCTTTGAAATTGACGGCGGGCTGATCCGCCAGCATGTCCTGAGCCGCGCGAAGTTCTTCGGCACCCGGTCCCGAATAGCCGGACAGGTCGACGCCGGATTGAAGTTCCTGAATGAGGGCGACTTTCACCGCCTCCCAAGGCTCTTCCTCTGCAACCACGTCTTCTTCGGCAAATACGGTGAAGACGGCGAAGGACGAGTATTCAGACACCGTGCGCGGCAAAAGCTCGGATATCTCGGCACCCGGAACAAAGCCTACGTCACCTTCGAAATTGTCTGTTGTCAGCTCCGTCAGGCGGTCTCGCGCCCCATTGAGATAGCGGGTGTCCTGCTCGGCGCCGTCGCCGCCGGTCATCAGGGTGTACCAGAATGTTTCGTCTTCCCACGCCTCGTTCAGGTCTTCCAGCGCGTCGATTTGATCCTCTCCGAAATCGTCCACGCTGCGGCCGGTGCCGCGGAAAAGGGATGAAACCCCGGTTTCTTCATAGTTCAGACGGGTGCCGAGACGGGTGTGCTCTTTGGCCTCGGCGGCAAGGAACATATCCCAGTAGAGAGCCTCATAGACCGGCTCTCCCGGCAGGTCGCCGCTTTCGGGCGACCATTCTTCCAGCTCGACAACAGTGTTTTGCAGTGTGCGTGACACGATCTGGTTCTCGACCGAGCGAAACAGCATGTCCGCAATCGGCGCGATGAACGTGACCAGCACGAAAATCAGCAGGGGCGCAATAAGCCCAAGAGCCCGCAGTTTCTGGGCACGCAGAGCGCGCTGCAGGCTTTTCTTTAGGGGGGTGCCATCGGCGGAAATAACCGGGCCGCTGTCATTGCTGTCCGCGATACGCAGCCCGTCATCCGGCGTGGGCGCGTCTTTGGCGGTCGTCGCGTCGGTCACATCGCTCATGGTGTCCCCGTTGGCATTCTTGTTTTTATGGTGTGGAAGGGCCGCGAACGGCCCTCCCTGTGTGTTCGCTTACCGCAAGCGGCTTATTGCGCGAGCCACGACTGGAACTTGGCGTCGATGTCGTCGCGGTAGTCCGCCCAGAACTCGTAGTTGTAGAGGAACGTGTTCTTTGAGTTCTCGGGATCTGTCGGCATGTGCGGCGCCATCTCGATGCCCAGATCGGCGTGCTGGCCGACGAGAGGAGCAGAAGACTTACGCGCGGGGCCGTAGGAGATCCACTTGGCTTGATCCGCCAGACGCTGAGTGTCCGTCGCGAACTTGACGAAATCAAGCGCACGGGCCAGACGATCATCGGGCAGGTTGGCGGGGATGATCCAGCCGTCGAGGTCAAAGACCTGCGCGTCCCACATCATCGCAACCGGCTGATCCTGCTCTTCGATCACGCTGAAGAGACGGCCATTGTAGGTCGAACCCATGAAGATCTCGCCATCAGCAAGAAGCTGCGGCGTGTCTGCACCAGCGGACCACCAAACGACGTCGTCTTTGATCGTGGCGAGCTTGTCCAGTGCCTGCTGCTGGCCTTCCGGGGTCGCCAGAACGTCATACACGTCTTCCTTGGCAACGCCGTCACAGAGCAGCGCCCATTCCACGTTGTTGATCGGACGCTTTTCCAGTGCGCGCTTGCCCGGATAGGTTTCCAGGTCGAACACGTCGCAGATCTGGCTCGGAGGCTCTACGCCCTCAGGAACCATGTCTGTGCGATAGCCGAAGGTCGTGGAATACACGATCTGGGGGATAAAGCAGTCGCCAACCAGCAGGTCGCCGAAATCGTCTTCAGCAGAGGTGCCATCGGGTGCGTCCGCCAGCATCTCGTCCGGGTCGATTTCCATCGCCAGACCTTCGTCGCACAGACGCAGAGCGTCGGCGGCAACGACGTCGACCACGTCCCATGTGACGTTGCCGGCTTCGTCCATTGCGCGCAACTTGGCGACGGCTTCAGCCGAGCTTTCGTCCCAGACCACTTCGAGGCCGGAGTTCATCTCTTTATAGGGGTCCGCATACGCATTCACCTGGCTTTTCTGGTAGGCACCGCCCCAGGACACGAGTGTCATAGAGTCAGCCATTTCCGCATGCGCTTCTGCATGCAGCATGCCGCCAGCAACTGTAAGCGCCGTCGACGCCATCAGAGTTTTTGTAAGTTTCATGTCATACTCCCAAGTACTTCCCGTTATTTTACGAAGGGCCCAGCATCACGGGTCTGAACGAAGGGCCTCAGCTCTCGCCGGTGCAGGCACCGACGCGAAACCATTTAAAGTCCTAGCGCGCGTCGAGAGCGCGGCAATCTTCGGGCAGCCAGCCGATCTCGATCATCTCACCGGGCTTGAGCCGCCGCTGATCAGGCGCATTCCGGGTCTTGATGACGAAATCATCATTGCCCGCGACACGCAGCTTGGTGCGGAAAATATCGCCCATATAGACGAATTCGAGCACTTCGGCCTTGATCGTATGCGTCCCCTCCTGAAGGCGGGATTTATCATATTCAACCCGCTCGGGCCGAATCGACACCTGCGTGCGCGCACCAACCTCAGAGACGTTCACGGCCTTGCAATTGATCAGCTCACCATCATCAAGCTCTACCTCGCAGAGACCGTCAGCGACTTTCTTGATGATACCCGACAGCGTGTTGTTCTCGCCGATGAACTGCGCGACAAAGCTGTTTTTCGGGCTTTCATAAATCGGGCGCATCGATCTGCTGGATGCGGCCATCGTCGAATACCGCAACACGGTCCGACATGGTCAGAGCCTCTGTCTGGTCGTGTGTGACATATACTGTGGTGATACCCAAATCATGCGCAAGCTTGGTGATCTCAAACTGCATGTGCTCGCGCAGCTGCTTGTCCAGCGCGCCAAGCGGTTCGTCCATCAGCACCAGTTCCGGCTCAAACACCAGAGCCCGCGCCAGGGCGACCCGCTGCTGCTGACCACCCGAAAGCTGTGCAGGACGGCGACCACCGAAATCACCCATCTGCACCATATCGAGCGCGCGCTTGACCTTGGCTTCGCGGTCGGACTTGCCGATCTTGCGCACCTCAAGCGGAAAGCTGAGGTTTTCGGCAACGGTCATGTGCGGAAACAGCGCGTAATTCTGAAACACCATCCCGATGCCGCGCTTGTGCGGGGGGATGTGGTTGATCGAAACACCATCCAAAAGGATCTTGCCGTGGGTGGCCGTCTCAAAACCCGCCAGCATCATCAGGCAGGTGGTCTTGCCAGAACCTGAGGGCCCAAGCATGGTCAGAAATTCGCCCTTCGGAACCGAAAGGTTCAAGTCTTTTACCACCAGGCTTTCGCCATCATAACTTTTCTGGACGCGATCAAACGCGACAAATGCATCGCTGGATTGCGAGTCTGTCAAAGGTGTCTCCCCATGTGTTTTCGTAGTCTTCGCCACGCTTTCCGGTGACTAAACCGAGATTCCTCGGACGATGCAAGTCGACTTACGCCATTTTGGTATACAAGAGCGACTTGACAGGGCTTAAGGCGTTGATGCTGAATATTTAATCGCTGAAAAATTGATCACATCCGGCCCGAACCATCTTTTTAACAGGGCCGGGCCGGATGTACTGCTGAAATTTTAACCCAGAACCGCCTTCGCGGCGCGCACAGTTTTCTCGACGATCTCGTCAACCTCATCATGTGTGAGACAGAAGGGCGGCGCGAATCCGAGGATGTCGCCCTGCGGCATGGCGCGGGCAATAACGTGCTCACTCGCAAGGGACGCCGCCACCTGCGGACCGATCTTGTCGGCGGGATCAAAGAAGGTGCGCGTCTCACGGTCCTTCACGAACTCGACCGCACACATGAGCCCCTCGCCACGCACCTCACCCACATGCGGGTGATCGGCCAGCGCCTCGGACATGGTCTTGTTGAGATAGGCACCGACCTCACCTGCATTCTGAATGAGGTTCAGATCATCCAGCAGCTTGAGATTTGCCACACCCGCCGCGGCCCCGATGGGATGCGCCGAATAAGTCCAGCCATGCCCGATGGGGCCATTTTCATCAGTGCCCTGTTCCAGCACCTTCCACATCTTGTCACTGACGATAGAGCCGGACAGCGGCGCGTAGGCGCTGGTCAGACCCTTGGCGATGGTGATCAGGTCGGGCTTCAGCCCGTAATGCTCGGACCCGAACATGGTGCCAAGACGGCCAAAGCCTGTGACGACCTCGTCGGCGACAAGCAGAATGTCGTGCTTGTCCAGAACGGTCTGAATCGCTTCCCAGTAGCCGGCAGGCGGCGGAACAAGACCACCTGTGCCAAGCGCGGGCTCACCAATAAAGGCAGCGATTGTGTCGGGGCCTTCGCGCTGAATCATCGCCTCAAGCTCGGACACGCAATGCGCGACGAACTCTGCCTCGGACATGTTCATGTCCGCGCGGCGATAGTAATAGGGCGCCTCGGTATGCAGCACCTGCGCCAGCGGCAGGTCAAATTTCTTGTGGAAAAGATCAAGGCCAGTCAGCGAGCCGGTCATCAGGCCAGAGCCGTGATAGCCGCGCCAGCGCGAGATGATCTTCTTCTTTTCGGGACGACCAAGGATATTGTTGTAGTACCAGATCAGCTTGACGTTGGTTTCATTGGCGTCGGACCCCGACAGGCCGAAATAAACCTTGCTCATGTGGTCCGGTGCACGGTCCAGAACCATCTTGGCCAGCGTGATAGACGCCTCGGTGCCGTGGCCGACATAGGCATGGTAATAGGCCAGTTCCCGCGCCTGATCGGCAATCGCCTCGGCGATCTCTGGGCGGCCGTAGCCGACATTTACACAGTACAGTCCCGCGAAGGCATCCAGCAGGCGGTTGCCGTCACGGTCCGTGATGTGGCTGCCTTTGCCGCCAGTGATGATCCGGTTGGGGGCCTCACCGCGCGCGAATTGCGCCAGATGGGTCGAGGGATGGAAAAAGTTCTCGCGGTCCCACTGATCAAGTTGGTCGTTCTTCAGCATCTCATTATCCTTCTTTGCATCCATCACGCGGCGTCAGGCCCAATCGCGACAGACGTATTTGATTTCCATAAACTCTTCCATGCCCTTTCGGGCACCTTCACGGCCCAGCCCCGATTGCTTGACCCCACCAAAGGGAATCGGTGCGCCCGTGACCTTGGTGCGATTGACCGCGACCATGCCGAATTGCAGCGCACGGGTCACGCGATAGATGCGCCGGGGATCCTGACTGTGCAGATAGGCGACAAGCCCGAATTCGGTGTCATTGGCGCGAGTGACAACCTCTTCTTCGGTGTCAAAGGGGGTCAGGGCCGCTACGGGGCCAAAGGTCTCTTCGCGCATGATCGCGGCCTCATCGGGCACGTCGGTCAGCACCGTCGGCTCATAGAACAGCTCTCCGAGTGCATGTCGATTGCCACCAAGGCTCAGCTTGGCGCCCTTGGCGATGGCATCCGCGACATGCTCTTCCTGCTTGGCAACGGCGCCTTCATTCATCAGCGGGCCAATATCTGGATCGTCCATGCCGCGGCCGACCGTCAGGGCGCGGGTGGCCTCGATGAACCTCTCGCAGAAGGCATCGTAAATCGGGCGCTCTACATAGATGCGGTTAGCGCCTAGGCAATCCTGCCCTGAGGTCGCGAACTTGGCCTTGATCGTCTCTGTTACAGCAGAGTCGATATCTGCGCCTTTGAACACGATGACCGGCGCATGCCCGCCCAGTTCCATCACGAGACGCTTCATTGTCGCCGCCGATTGCCGGTAAAGCAACCGACCCACCTCTGTTGACCCAGTAAAGGAAAGCGCACGCACGCGGGTGTCATCAGTCCATGGCTCCACGATGGTTGCAGCATCACCTGTCACGACGTTGAAAACACCCGGTGGCAGGCCTGCGCGCTCTGCCAGTTCAGCGAGCGCCAACGCGGAAAACGGCGTCTCCTTGCTGGGGTGCGCCACAATGGTGCAGCCAGCGGCAAGCGCCGCCGCTGCCTTGCGGGTGAGCATGGCAGACGGGAAATTCCACGGTGTGATGAGCGCGGCAACGCCGACAGGCTCTAGCCACAGCTCAACCTCGGCATCCGGCAAATGGCTGGTGACGCCCTCAATATTCGGGCGCTTCGCCTCTTCGGCGTAATACTCGACAAAGCTGGCGGCATAGTCGATCTCACCCTGTGCCTCGCTAAGCGGCTTGCCCTGCTCCAGCACCATGATGCGGGCCAGATCCTCTTTGTTGTCGATCATCAGGTCGAACCAACGACGCAAAATTGCCGCTCGGTCCTGTGGCAGGGTCATCGACCACTCTGCAAACGCGTCTTGCGCCGCATCGACGGCACCCCGGCTTTCATTTGCATCGAGACTGGCAACCTCACCAATCACCGCACCATCAGCGGGGTTCGTGACCTTTATCACCTCGCCAGAGGCCGACGCGCACCATTTGCCACCGATATAGGAAAAACTGCGGACAAGCCGCGTATCCTCAATATTGTGGCGCGTCATTACAGCCGTATCAAACATGCGACATCTCCTTTCGGAGATGAAGTTACCTGCACTGCTCAGAAGGTGAGCCTGTTCTTGAAGGGCCAAGAAGGTGTTTTTGCTGAAAATGGCGCGTATTGCAGAAGAATCTTCTGTCTCGCCGCCAGATTAGCGCCCGGCACCCCCCTGAAGCAGAAGATGCAAGGGCGGCTGTGAAAACGGTTTGACCGGTTTTGTCACGATATAGGTGAAGTACCTCGCAAGCCCGATCCGGGCCTCAAGCATGGTATCCATAAGCCGCTGGTAAGCGTCGATATCGGTGGTCACGACCTGCATGAGATAGTCAAAACCACCGCCCAGCGCCCAACAGGCCGTCACCTCGTCAAAGCGCTGCACCTGCGCCTCGAACGCCTGAAAGCTGGCGGGCGTATGATCGGCAAGTTCAGCCACGACAAAGACGGTCACATTGGGGCCAAGTTTGCGCAGGTTGATCGTGGCTTTGTAGCCCTCGATGACACCCGCCTCTTCGAGACGGCGCAGACGCTCCCAGCACGGGCTGGCCGAGAGGCCGACACGTTCTGCGAGTTGCGCTTTTGTTATTCGGCCATCCTCGGCCAGCACGCGCAGGATCTCTATATCGCGGTCATCAAGTTTGAACATCGATCAAAGCTTCTGGCAATCGCGCAGATAGGGCAAGCGCGTTTGTAGTTTTGTGACCCTATCCATGCCAAAATCACCTGTTATGAGACTGAATTCATGCCGTTATGACCGTCCCCGCAGCGGTGTGCGTGAGGCGCTCAAAAACATGGCTGGCAATCGCGGTATCCTGTGCCCCCGTTCCAGTAAGATCAGCGATAGTGATATCGGCGTCGCTGCCTCTGCCCGGCACCGCACCGCTGACAATATCCCCCAATTCGGGCGGCGCGCCCCGCGTCCAGAGGCCAGCCTCGATCGCGCTGCGCAACTCACCCAGCTTTTCGGTCTGGCTCACACGGTCCGCCACATAAAGATCGGCGCGCACAAGTGCGGCTGCCTCTATCTCGTTCTTGCCCTCCTGATCAGAGCCCATGGCCGTGATATGAAGATTCGGGTGCAGCCATTCGGCACGTAAAACTGGGTCGCGCGCAGGCGTTGTGGTGACGACAAGCTGGCTCTGTGCAACCAGCTCTGCAGGATCAGAGACCGGTTTGACCTCAATTCCCAAATCCCTCGCCAAGTCGGCAGCACAAGCAGCGGCGCTATCAGGATCACGCCCCCAGACAAGGCAGGTTTGAAACGGTCGCACCAGATGCGCCGCGCGCATTTGCTGCCGCGCCTGAACACCCGTTCCAATCACGCCCGCCACATCCACAGTCGCGGGCGCAAGGTGACGCGCGGCGACAGCACCGGCCGCGGCAGTGCGGATATCGGTAAGATAGCCATTGTCCAAAAACAGAGCCTGCACCAGCCCGGTTTGTGCGGAAAAGAGAATCATAAGCCCGTTGAGCGAGGGCAGTCCGAGCTTGGGGTTGTCAAAGAAACCCGGGCTGACCTTGATCGCAAACCCTTCGAATCCGGGGATATACGCGGTCTTTACGTCCACTTCGCCATTGGCCTGGGCCAAGTCCATCGACAGGATCGGGGGCATCACCACCTCGCCTCCGGCGAGCGCAGCAAAGGCGGCTTCGATCACATCGACCGTGCCAAGGTCGAGTTGCACCGCCGCGCGCAGCTCTGCCTCTGTCAGAATGCGGACATCATTGGCCAAAGGCCACCTCCCTTGCGAGCGCGTCTGTCTCGGCCATCAGCGCATTCTGCTTCAGCACATCCCCCGGTGCGCGCACGCCACAGCCACGCAATGTATCGCGCCGTTCAAAACCCAGCTTATCGAGCGCTGGGGCGTAACCTGCCAACAAATCAGCGTAATGTTCTTCAGCTTCCCCTTGGGTCTGTAACAGGATCAGCCGTTTGCCGCGGCCAAGGCGAGAGGGCTCTTCTGCGGTGAGATAGTCAGCTGTCAGGAAGGAATAGAACCGGTCCATTGCCTGTTTCATCAACCCGCTCACATTACAGAAATAAACCGGCGTCGCGAGAACCAGCACATCGGCCTCCGACAGGTCCGCCAGAACGGGCAGCATATCATCGTCAAGCCCGCAACTATTGCCCCCGATCTTGCAGAAATGGATGTTCATACAGCCCTGAAATCGCAGGTCGCGCAGCGAATGCGTTCGCACCGTCGCGCCCTCGACCTTGGCAGTGTTGCAGAACCGCTCTGCCAAAAGATCGCTATTGCCATCCTTGCGCGGACTTCCCAGAAGGCAAACAAGTTTTGTCATGCTGTCCCCCTATATGGCTGCCCATCGAGCACCATGTCGCCGAGATTCACGGATTGCCCCGTGACGACGCGTGTAAACATCTCCATGTCGAGGTTCCGGCCAGTGATAACGGTCGCTGTCGGGCCCGTAACCTTGATCTTGCCCGCCAGAACAGCAGCGATCCCAACAACACAGGCACCCTCGGCGACGATGCGGTCTTCGTGATACAGAACCTGCATCGCATGATAGATTTCCCGCTCTGTGACCAGCACCGTGTCATCCAGCAAGTCACGACACATCGGAAAGCTGAGCCGGTTCGCAAGCCCGATGCCACCACCAAGGCTATCGGCAAGCGACGGCAGTTCGCGCACCTCGACGGGTTTGCCTGCACGCAGGCTTTGGTACATCGCGGCACCACGATCCATTGAGATGCCGATGACGCGGATACGCGGGTTGATCGACTTGGCCGCAAGCGCCACACCAGCCGCAAGACCACCACCTGACAAAGGCACCAATATCGTCTCTATGTCAGGCCGTTTCGCCAAAATCTCCAACCCGATCGTTCCCTGACCGCAGATCACACGCGGATCATCGAAAGGCGATATTTCGGCTAGACCTTCCTCGGCCACCAGGCGTTCGGCCTCTGCCTGCGCGTCATCCTGGCTCTGGCCGATGATGCACACCTCTGCGCCCAGCGCGCGAATGCCATCAACCTTGGCCTGAGGAACAAGGTTCGACATGCAGATGACAGCCCGCAGCCCGCGCGCCCGCGCCGCATAGGCCACACCGCGCCCGTGATTCCCGGTAGAGCAGCAGGTGACACCGGCCGCATCATCAACGGCATCGACAGCGTTAAGCGCGCCACGCAGTTTGAACGCACCGATGGGCTGCATGTTCTCAAGCTTAAGCATGAAATCCGCGCCGATGCGCTCGGACATAAAAGGCGACGGCACCAGCGGCGTATCGTCGGCCACGCCACGGATGCGCCGTGCCGCCGCGAATATATCGGCCAGCGTCGCTGTCATATTGTCCTCCCGTTCGTACCTATGATGTTTTTTTGAACCGGAACGTCAACAGATTAGGCAGAGTTTCATAAACGACGTGCACTGTCGCATGCAATCGGTCATGTTTTTCTTCAGCCGTTCAAATGAACGTGGATACGCGGAAGGGTACAGCATGAATTTAAAGAACCTGCCATTCTCCGATGCCGAGTATGAGCGTCGCATCGCCTTGACACGCTCCGCCATGCAGCGGGCGGGAATCGAGCTTTTGTTCGTGACGGACCCATCGAATCAAAACTGGCTGACCGGGTATGACGGCTGGTCTTTTTACGTCCATCAGGGCGTGATGCTTCCGCTGGTGGGCGACCCGATCTGGTGGGGCCGCTACATGGATATGCTGGGCGGTCGGCGTACCTGCTGGATGCGCGATGAAAACATCGTGGGCTATGCCGATCACTTCGTACAATCCACGGTGCGCCACCCGATGCAGGATCTGGCCGAGCACATCCGCGAGTTGGGTCTGGATAAATCTCAGATCGGTGTGGAGATGGAGAATTATTACTACTCCGCCAAGGCACATGACGTTCTGACACGCGAACTGCCCGATGCCACCTTTATGGACGCGACAGCGCTTGTGAACTGGCAGCGGATCGTGAAATCAGACGAGGAAATCGCATTCATCCGCAAGGCCGCGAAAATCTCGGAAAAGGTCGTGCAGACCGCCATCGACCGGGCAGAGCCGGGTGTGCCAAAGAATCAGTTGGTCGCGGATATCATCCATGCGGGCATTTCAGGCGTCGATGATATCTGGGGCGATTACCCGGCTATCGTGCCGCTGACGCCCTCGGGGCTGGATGCCACCGCCGCGCACCTGACATGGAACGGCGACCCGATGCGCACCGGCGAGGCCACCTTCTTTGAGCTTTCGGGCTGTTATCACCGCTATCACGCGCCGTTGTGCAGAACCGTCTATCTGGGCCAGCCCCCGCGCGAGATGCTGGAGGCCGAAAAAGCACAGATCGAGGGGATCGAGGCCGGACTAGAGGCAGCGCGCGCAGGCAACCGGACCTGCGATATCGCTATCGCCTTTTACGGGGTGCTAGAGAAATACGGGATTCAGCGCGAGGGGCGTTGCGGCTATTCGGTGGGCCTCAGCTATCCCCCTGACTGGGGCGAGCGCACAGCCTCTATCCGCACCGAGGATCAGACATTGCTGGAGCCGGGAATGGTGTTTCACTTCATGCCCGCGCTGTGGATGGAGTCTTGGGGGCTTGAAACGACCGAGACCATCCTCATCCCCGAGGATGGCCCGGCCGAGGCTCTATGCAACATGCCACGCAAGATGTTCGTCAAGGACTGAGGCGGCCTAAAGCATTTCGCCTTTCACTGATGCCGCAGGTTAAAGGCGAAACGCTTTAGCTGGCCGCCTGCATCAGTCCTTCTTCTTTGAGCTGCGCCATCGCCTCATCCAACGCTTTCCACGCGCGTTCCATCAGCGTGTCGATCTCTGCATTGGTGATCACCAGCGGCGGCGAGATCACCATGCGATCGCCGACATGGCGCATAACGAGGTTGTTGGCAAAGCACCGATCGCGACAGATAAGCCCTGCTGTCCCGCGTGGTGCAGAGAATTGCGCGCGGCTCGCCTTGTGCGGTGTCAGCGCAATAGACCCCAACATGCCGCATGTCACCGCCTCACCCACGAGCGGATGATCGGCCAGTGTCGCCCATTTCTCGGCCAGATAAGGCGATGTTTCGGCACCGGCGCGGGTCACGATGCCCTCTTCGTCCAGAATGCGCAGGTTTTCCAAGGCGACAGCGCAGGTCACGGGATGACCCGAATAGGTGTACCCGTGACTGAATTCGACACCGTTCAGCACATCAGCCACCTCATCATTGACGATGGAGCCACCGATAGGCTGATACCCAGAGCTCAGCCCCTTGGCGACGGTCATGACATGCGGGCGAATACCCAGCGTTTCTGATCCAAACCATTTGCCGGTCCGGCCAAAGCCGCAGATCACCTCATCTGCGATGAGCAGGATGTCATGTTCGTCACAGATGCGCTGAATTTCGGGCCAGTAGCTTGCCGGCGGGATAATCACGCCACCCGCCCCTTGGATAGGCTCACCGATAAAGGCCGCGACGTTGTCGGCGCCCAGTTCAAGAATCTTCTCTTCGAGTTGGCGCGCGCGTGTCTTGCCGAACTCTTCTGGATCGCTGTCACCACCTTCGCCGTACCAGTAGGGCTGGTCGATATGGTGGATATCCGGAATAGGCATGCCCCCCTGAGCATGCATCGCGGCCATACCACCGAGGCTGGCACTCCCCATGCTGGAGCCGTGATACGCATTCTTCCGGCTGATGATCGCGCGCTTTGTCGGCTTTCCCTTGGCCTCCCAATAGGTGCGCACCAGGCGAATATTGGTATCGTTCGCCTCTGACCCGGAACTGGCGAAAAACACGTGGTTGAGGTCGTAGGGCGTCAGGCTAGCCAGCCTTTCGGCGAGCGCAATGACGGGCACGTGTGTCGTCTGAAAGAAGGTGTTGTAATACGGCAGCTCCTTCATCTGGCGGGCGGCGGCCTCTGCCAGTTCTTCACGTCCGTAGCCGATATTCACGCACCACAGGCCCGACATCGCATCGAGATAGTCGATGCCCTCGCTGTCAGTCAGCGTCACGCCGCGTGCACGGGTGATGACGCGCGACCCCTTGGCATTAAGCGAATGGCCATGGCTGAAGGGATGCAGGTGATGTGCCGCGTCCAGCTTTTGCAACTCGGCAGTCGGCATGTGGTTTGTGATAAGGGTCATGGCGATACCTTTCGCATGGCATGAACGTCCTTCAATTAGGGACGAAAATTGGATTTTTGGCAGGATATGATCAAATTATCCGAAGTCAATCGAATCAGACAAACCTGGCCACCTATTCCAGCGATTGCCGTACTTGCTCCATCCCTTGGATCACATCCTCGCGGATTGCATTCGCCGCCGCATCCGGATCACCCGCGCGCATCGCCACCAACACATCCTTGTGCTTGTCAGGCAGACTTTGGGTCCCCATCCGGCCACAGACAACACGCAGCGATGGACCAAAGCGAAGCCAAAGCCCCTCTGCCAGATCCGTCAGGATGGGCGCCTGCGCCAGTCCGTAAATTTCCGTATGAAATTGGTAATTAAGCCGCAAATACGCGTGCAGATCGCCCTGCGCGATGGCCGCATCCAGCGTTGCATCCAGCGCCTCAAGCGCAGCGATATCCTCGACGCTGGCGCGCTCTGTCGCCTTGGCGGCAAGATGCGGATCAAGCCATTGTCGCGCAACGATAAGCTCACCAATATGCGCAGCGGACAGGCGCGGCACGCTAACCCGACGATTGCCCTGAAACTCCAGCGCACCAGCTGAAATCAGCCGTCTGATCGCCTCTCGTACAGGCGTCATGCCGGCGCTCAGCCTTTCGGCGAGCCCGTTGATCGTAACTGCCTGACCGGGGGCGAAATCACCAAAAAGCACAAGATCCCGCAATTCACGATAGATCACTTCATGCGCGGGCAGGCCTGTAATCTCGGCGTGCTCACTGCCGAATTTCTGGGCGAGTTTCGTCATTACACGGGACCTCGTTGCCGACCTTTCTCATCACATCTTGCGAGTTTAGCGACTGCGTGAAAACATTACCATATTGCGCCACAAGATGATTTTTGATCAAATCCGTGGCCAAGGTACAGAAAGTACCATTCCAAGGGAGAACATGATGAAACACGCTTTTCTGACCACCGCCGCGCTCTTGGCACTCGGCACCTCCGCCGCCGTGGCGCAAGAGGTGCGGGTCTACAACTGGTCCGATTATATCGACGACTCACTGCTGGAGAAATTCGAGCAGGAAACCGGACTGGAGCTTGTATACGACGTCTTTGATTCGAACGAACTGCTAGAGACCAAGATGCTCGCTGGCGGCTCTGGCTATGATATCGTCGTGCCCACCGGCACCTTTCTTCAGCGTCAGATCGGCGCCGGCGCCTTTCAGAAACTAGACAAGTCGCAGCTGTCCAACCTCGACAACATGTGGGACGTGATCGCGCAGCGGACCGAAACCTATGACGAGGACAACGCCTATTCGATCAACTACATGTGGGGATCTACAGGCATCGGCGTCGACGTTCCCAAGGTGAAAGAGATCCTTGGCGAGGATGCGCCTATCGGCTCTCTCGACCTGATTTTTGATCCTGCAAATATGGAAAAGCTGGCCGAATGCGGCGTGCATTTTCTTGACGCGCCAACAGAAATGGTGCCCGCCGCTCTGACCTATGCCGGCATGGAACCTGATGCAAAGAGTGACGAGGCATTGGCCAAAGCCGAAGAAGTGCTGATGGCTGTCCGCCCCCATGTGCAGAAATTCCACAGCTCGGAATATATCAACGCGCTGGCGAATGGTGACATCTGCGTTGCCTTTGGCTGGTCTGGCGACATCCTTCAGGCACGCGACCGTGCTGCAGAGGCGGATAACGGCGTCGAGATCGCCTATAACGCCCCGTCCGAAGGCGCGCTGATGTGGTTCGACCAGATGGCAATCCCGGTCGATGCGCCCAATCCCGAAGGGGCGCATGTGTTCCTGAACTTCATCATGGATGCTCAGAACATGGCAGCAGCATCAAACTATGTGTACTTTGCCAATGGCAACAAGGCCGCGCAGGAATTCCTCAATGAGGATGTGATCGGAGACACGGCGATCTATCCCGACGAGGCTGCGTTGGACAATCTCTACACAGTCACGCCTTGGGGGCCGCGCGAACAGCGTGATCTCACGCGGATGTGGACCAAGATCAAGTCGGGCACCTGACACCCCGCTTACCGGCCCGCGCGATCCGTCGCGCGGGCTTTTCCTGCTGGGATGCATAGAATGCCCGAAAAAAAGTTTGAGCCGTGGAACGACCCGGATGAAAAACCACTGATCGAGTTCAGGGGCGTGACCAAACGCTTTGGCAGCTTTACTGCGATCGACGATCAGACCTTTGATATCTACGCGCAGGAGTTCTTTGCACTTCTGGGGCCGTCTGGCTGTGGCAAGACGACTATGATGCGCATGCTGGCGGGCTTCGAGGCCCCGACAGAAGGCAAGATATTGCTGGGCGGCAAGGACATGGCGCCAATCCCGCCCAACAAGCGGCAGGTGAACATGATGTTCCAGTCCTATGCGCTGTTCCCGCACCTGTCGGTCTGGGAGAATATCGCCTTTGGCCTAAAGCGCGACGGTCAGGACAAGCAAACAATCGCGGCCCGTGTGGATGAGATGCTCAAACTGACGCGGCTGGAAAAGTTCAGCCAGCGCAAGCCACACCAGATTTCCGGCGGGCAGCGTCAGCGCGTGGCACTTGCACGAAGTTTGGCAAAGGCACCCAAGCTATTGCTGCTGGACGAACCGCTTGGCGCGCTGGATGCCAAACTGCGGCAAGACACGCAGTTCGAGCTCATGGATATTCAGGAAAAGACCGGCACCACCTTTGTGATCGTGACGCACGATCAGGAAGAGGCGATGACCGTGGCCAGCCGTGTGGCGGTGATGGATGACGGGCGCATCGTGCAGGTCGACCCCCCCGACCGGATCTATGAAAATCCAAGCTCTACCTATGTCGCCGATTTCATCGGCGATGTAACCATTCTGGAAGGCCGCGTGAGTCCGGTCGATGACGGCTATGCGATCACCTTTGCCGAAGACCAGCCTGCGCTGTACGCCCAATCCAAAAAAACTCTGACAAACGGACAGACAGCCTACATGGCGATCCGGCCTGAAAAAGTCTCTGTCACACCCGAAAAGCCCCAGGACCGGCGCAATGTGCTCAAGGGCAAAATCGTGGATATCGCCTATCTCGGGAACTTGTCGACCTATCATGTCGTCTTGCCAAACGGGCAGATGATAAAGGCGCAGACGGCCAATACCCGCCGTTTGGCCAACCGCCCTTTTACATGGGAGGACGAGGTTTGGCTGTCTTGGACGGATACCGCCGCCGTCCTGCTGGAGCGTTAGGGCATGCGCCGCGCGCTTCTCATTCTCGTGCCGTATCTCTGGCTTCTTGCGCTTTTTCTTGTGCCATTCATGATCGTGCTCAAGATCTCGCTCAGCGACTATAATCTATCCATCCCACCCTACAGCCCACAGCTTGACCTCACCAATGGTTGGCAGGGCATCCGCGACATGTTTGCGGCGTTCGATTTCGAAAACTTCGTCTTTCTCACAGAGGATGATCTTTACTGGAAGGCGTATCTGTCTTCTTTGCAGATCGCGCTGATATCGACCCTGCTGACGCTGATGGTGGGCTATCCGATTGCCTATGCCATGGCCCGCGCCCCCGAGGAATGGCGCCCCACCCTGATGATGCTCGTGATCCTGCCCTTCTGGACCAGCTTTCTGATCCGCGTCTATGCGTGGAAAGGCATCCTGTCGACCGAGGGGTATCTCAATCAGCTTTTGCTAGGGTTGGGTGTAATCGGCGAGCCGCTGACGATCCTGAACACAAACATCGCAGTCTATATCGGCATTGTGTACACCTACCTGCCCTTCATGATCCTGCCGATCTATGCTGCGCTGGACAAGATGGATGGCTCACTTCTGGAGGCGGCCGAGGATCTTGGATGTTCTCGGCTGTCGGCCTTTTGGCTTGTCACCGTCCCGCTGTCGCGCAACGGCATTATCGCAGGGTGTTTTCTGGTCTTTATTCCGGCGGTAGGTGAGTTTGTGATTCCGGCACTTTTGGGCGGATCAGAGACTCTTATGATCGGCAAAGTCCTCTACGAAGAGTTCTTCAACAACCGCGATTGGCCGGTCGCATCGGCGGTGGCGGTGATCCTGCTGTTGATCCTCGTCATTCCAATCGTGCTCTTTCAGCGCAATCAGCAAAAACAGCGGGAGAGTGACGGATGATCCGGCTCTCGTGGTTCAATGTCACGTCGCTGACGCTTGGATTTACCTTCCTCTATCTGCCGATGCTGTTGCTGATCATTTTCAGTTTCAACGAGTCGAAACTGGTGACGGTCTGGGCCGGTTTCTCGACAAGGTGGTATGGCGAGCTTTTGAGCAATCAGGCCTATCTGGATGCGGCATGGGTAACACTACAGGTCGCGGTGATCAGCTCTACGATAGCGACGGTATTGGGCACCATGGCCGCGCTTGTCCTGATCCGCGCAGGGCGTTTTCTGGGCCGCACGCTATTTTCCGGCATGATCTATGCGCCGCTGGTCATGCCAGAAGTCATCACAGGCCTTTCGTTGCTGTTGCTTTTCATCGGTATTGGGCTGGATCGGGGTCTGTTTACGATCATCCTCGCGCACACGACCTTTTCGATGTGCTACGTATCTGTGGTCGTCTCTGCACGGCTAATGAGCTTTGATCGGTCACTGGAGGAAGCCGCGCTAGATCTGGGGTGTTCACCGCTTCAGGCGTTTAGGCTGGTCACCCTGCCCATTATCGCGCCGTCGGTCATTGCGGGATGGTTGCTGGCCTTTACGCTGTCGCTGGATGATCTGGTGATCGCGTCCTTTGCCGCCGGTCCATCAGCCACCACATTGCCGATCAAGGTCTGGTCATCGATCCGGCTGGGCGTCAGCCCCGAGATCAACGCATTGTCGACAATTCTGATCAGTATCGTGGCCGTCGGCGTGATCGTGGCATCCCTCATTTCCAAACGGGCGATGCTACGGCAGATCGCGGATGAAAACGCAGCGAAACGCGCATGAAACGGCTCTTTCCCGCCTACACCTATGGCGAAGGTCCACGCGAACGGTGCTTCTGGCCACAGACGGTCACGCAGCCAGACTGGCCAAGTTTGCAAGGCGACCAAAGCTGTGATGTCGTCGTGATCGGTGGTGGGTTCACCGGTCTTTCGGCGGCTCTGCATCTGGCGCAAGGCGGTGCGGATGTGATTCTCGTCGAGGCGCAGGACCCCGGTTGGGGCGCGTCAGGGCGTAATGGCGGATTTTGCTGTTGCGGCGGGGCCAAGGCAAGTGACCGCACCCTTGCCCGCCGTTTTGGAGAGGACGGTCGCCGCGAGTGGCGCCGCACCGAGGCTGACGCGGTGCAGTTCGCGCGCCACCTGATCGACAGTCATGACATCGCCTGCGACATCCATTCAGACGGTGAAACACTGCTGGCCCATAGCCCCCGCGCCTTTGCCGGGTTCGAGGCACAGGCACGCCAAATCGAGGCAGATCTTGGCGTCAGTTCCCAGATTCTATCAGGCTCTGATCTGGCTCAAAATGGGATGAATGGCCCCTTTTACGGCGCATTGACCAATCCTGTTGGCTTTGCGCTTAACCCGATGAAATATGCCATAGGTATGGCGCAGGCGGCCCAAGGCCTTGGCGCACACATATACGCAAAAACTCCGGTTGAGCGGATCGAGCGCGATACGCGTTACCATCTTCACACTGCCACTGGCCGCATCACAGCCGAAAAGATAATCGTGGCGACCAACGGGTATTCCTCAGACGATCTGCCAGATTGGCTGTCAGGGCGCTACCTTCCGGTGCAGTCCAACGTGATCGTCACGCGCCCCCTAACTGAGGCAGAGATCGCGGCACAAGGTTGGATCAGCGACCAGATGTGTTTCGATGACAGGATCTTCCTGCATTACTTTCGCCTCATGCCGGACCGGCGCATGCTCTTTGGCATGCGCGGCGGATTGCAAAGCTCGACCACGGCCGATGCGAGGGTGACGCGCCGCCTGCGGGCCCATTTCGACGGGATGTTTCCGCATTGGGCAAAAGTAGAGACTGAATTCAGCTGGACGGGCCTTTTGTCCTTTGCCGCGAATCTGACGCCCTATGTCGGGCCGATCCCGCACATGCCGGGGGCATTTGCCGGGATGTCCTATCATGGAAACGGGGTTGCTATGGCCTCTTATTCCGGGGCTGTCCTTGCCGATCTGGCCCTTGGCCGTCAGCCCAACCGCCGCTATCCGAAAGCCATGAAAACGCCTCCCGGTCGGTTTCCTTTGGGCCAGTTCCGGCGCGCGACGCTTGCCCCGCTCTATGCCGCTGCCGCGCTGACGGGACGCTGAGGCACTAACCCTGCGGAGTTTTGACCGACCTTGCATGTCCGCGTCGCAAACCAAGCTGACGTTCCCGCAAAATAATGATGATCCCCGCAAGGATCACTAGAGACGCCCCAGTCAGCATCTGCTGCGTCGGCACCTCGTCAAAAAAGACATAGCCGATCACGATGGCAAAGAGGATCGAGGCGTAATCGAACGGCGCCACGACGCTGGCATCGGCAAAGCGATAGCTGGAAGTCAGGAAGATCTGCGCCGTCCCGCCCAGAATGCCCGCAAGGATCAGAAAAATCGTCTCTGTTCCGCCCGGAATGACCCAGCCGAATGGTATCGTCAAAAGGCTCAACAGGCTTGAGGTGAGCGAGAAATAGAACACGATCGCACTTGTCTGTTCGGTCTGAACCAGTTTGCGGATATATATCTGCGCCAACGCTGCACAAACAGCGCCCAGCAATACCAAAACAGCGCCTATGGCCTGGGTCACCTCAACCGTGTCTTCGCTGAGCGTGGTCAGGCGCGGGGCGAGGACGATCAGCACCCCCACCAAGCCCAAGGCGACCGCCCCAAGGCGAAACAGACCCACTTTTTCGTCCAGAAACATCGCCGCGAACACCACCACCAGCAATGGCGCCGCATAGCCAAGCGCTGTGACCTCGGGCAGGGGCAGCAGGCCAAGCCCTGCAAACATCAACCCCATCGCCGTCGTGCCAACAACCCCGCGCCAGAAATGCCCCATACGCGAGGTGACACGCAAACCAGTTCCCAAATCCCCGCGCAGAGCAAGCCATGCGAAAATGACGGGCAGCGCAAAGAATGACCGGAAGAAAACCGCCTGCCCCGGCGGCACCTGTTCTGACGCGGCCTTGATCAGCGAGGCCATGACGATGAAGAGAACCACCGCCACCAGCTTGAGCGCGATTCCTCTTAGCGGGCTCATAGTCGAAGCTCCTTTGCCTGTGCACGGCGCATCTTGATCCAGTTCCGCCGTGGCGACGTATACTCTTAAATATACCGGAGGCTCATATGCGTTTCATAGCTACTCTTATTGCTTTCGTTCTGGCCCTGCCAGCCGCCGCGCTTGATCTTGATGCACCGTTTGAGAATATCGACGGTGGGACGCTCAAACTGTCAGAGTGGCGCGGCCAGCCTGTCTTGGTCGTCAACACAGCGTCGCGGTGTGGCTTTACCAAACAATATTCCGCCCTGCAGGAGCTCTATGATACATATCGCGACCGCGGGCTTGTCGTTTTGGCGGTGCCCTCTGACGATTTCAAACAGGAACTGTCCAACAACGAGGCCATCAAGGAATTCTGTGAATTGCAGTATGGTCTTGATATGCCGATGACTGGTCTCACTCATGTGCGTGGTCAACAGGCACATCCTTTCTTTCAATCCGTCCTGAAAGAAGCCGGGTTCGAACCGTCGTGGAACTTCAACAAGGTCTTGGTTAGCCCAGATGGCAGAGTGGCAGGCACCTATGGGTCGCCTGTCAGGCCAATGTCCGGGCAGATCACAGGCGATATTGAGAAGCTGCTGAAATAGGGTCTATTCCGACTAGCCCGCTATGCGGGGGCGCCCGCTTGCTTCGACCGTCAAGTGGGCCTCTATGAACACCTCTCGCGCCTCAACAGTCACTGTTTTGATGTCTTCTTCTGTGTGCAGGTGAATATCGCCTGCGCCCGCCTCAATTGCGGCGGTGGTCGCGCCACCTTCCAGCAGGTCGCGAAGCCTGCCAAGCGCCACCTCAGGATCTGCAAAATCTTGCGGTCCATCCGGGGCGTGAACTCGAAACGTGCCCTCTGCCGGACATGTGACCGTGCCACTTTTGCGCGCAGAGATACGCCCTACCACAGCGCCGATCGCATTGGCAACGCCTGCATGTTGCGGCAGGATCATCTCGCAGCGCAGCCTGTCGCCCACCGCTGGATAATAGCTTGCCGCTGACGCGCCCAGCCCGACAACCGGCACATTCAGGCCAGTATCGATACGCACAAGCCCGCGATGCGGACCAAGGCCCGCCTGCATCAGGACGTGACGGGCAAGCTCTGCCGGAGGCGGGGCGAACGGATCATCTTCCTCGGCGAAAGCAGTTTCAAGCAGGGCAAGACTTGTCTGATGCGTCAATTGATCGACGATCATCTGTGCCATGTCTTCGGGCTTGGGGCACAGCCGACCACCGGTGCCGATACGCCGCCGCCCCAAAAGTTGCATGACTTTGACCGCGGCCTGCACATCCCAACTGTCGAGCCGGCCCAGAACATGCGCAGCGTCAGACGGTGTGGGCCCGGCTACCTGAACCAGCCCCCGCGCAACCAGACGGCGCAGCGCGGCACGGTCCGATCTTGCCCTCAGAACGCGAGATAGCGGATGTACCCCATCACTGACCAGAGTCAAAAGATCCGTATCTTTTGTGCCTAATCCACCCTGATCAATACCCGAAACCGCGCGCAGGAACATGCCATCCTGTTCATGCGGCGTCTCGCGCCGCAGCTGTTCGTCAAGTGCGGCATGCACGGCTTGCTCTGCCTCTTGCGCAAGAAGAGAGACGGGGATCACCCGGCGCGGTCCCAATATCACACCACCCTGCAATCCCGCCTCCTGCACATGCACTTCGCTATCCCCACCAAGGCCAGTCGTGCGCATAGCGACCGCCTCGACCATGGTACGCCACGGGCCGACACGCGCACCAGCGGAGTCAATCATGGGCTTGCCATCACGCAACACGGCAATGTCTGTCGTCGTACCACCTATGTCGGATACCAGCGCCTCTTGTGCGCCGGTCAGCCAGCGTGCGCCAACAATGCTTGCGGCCGGGCCACTCAGGATCGTCTCTATTGGACGACTTCGTGCCTGTTTTGCCGAAATCAACGCACCATCCCCACGCACCACCATGAGCGGCGCCGTCACACCAAGGCTGACAAGAGTATGTTCAGCCCGCGCAATCAGAGCAGCAATCATCCCGATCAGCCGCGCATTCAAGAGCGCGGTCAGCGCCCGCTTGGGTCCGTTGAGCTTTGCCGATAACTCATGCGACATAGACACCGGCCTGCCAGTGGCAGCACGGATCATCTGAGCGGCGCGCAGTTCATGCTCCGGGTTACGCGTGGCGAATTGCGCAGCGACGGCATAGGCCGACGCGGGCTCTATCGTCTCTAACCAACCCGAAAGTGCAGCCTCGTTCAGCGGCGCCGCCTCAGTCCCGGAATGGCTATGCCCACCTTCCAGAGTCAGAGCCGGATCAGAACCGAGCGCCTCTTGCAACCCATGGCTGGAGAGGTCGCGTTCTTTGAAACCGATATAGACCAGCCCGATGCGGCCACCCTGCCCTTCAACGAGCGCATTGGTAGCCAGTGTCGTCGACAAAGACGCAAGCCCGATCTCTGCCGGGGTGACACCGCTCTCGTGAAGCACAGCCTGCACAGCCTGCCCGATACCAATCGCCAGATCCTGCCGCGTGGTAAGCGCCTTGGCGGTGGCGATCACCTCATGTTCATCCCGGATCAGCACAGCATCGGTGTAGGTCCCGCCTGTATCCACTCCCAACAACACTGCCATGCCCGATCCTTTATCGCGATTAGTCCCGGTAGTACCGCCATCACCAGCGAAATGCCTAGCCGTTTGCGGCAGCCCGAAGTCGCATCACAGCCCAGCGCGCTGCATCGGCCACGGTTTCGTCCGGATCGTCGCAGAGCGCTTGAACGGCTGGCAAAAGCCGGGGATGACCAGAATTGCCGATCGCATAGGCCACATTGCGCACAAAGCGGTCTCGCCCGATCCGTTTGATAGGGCTTCCGGAAAAGCGCGCCCGGAACGCCGCGTCATCCAGCGTGGCGAGTTCAGCCAGCTCTGGTGCTTCTAGATCGGCACGCGCGTGGTATTTTACCTCGCTGGCGCGTTGTGCAAATTTGTTCCAGGGGCAAACGGCAAGGCAATCATCGCAACCGTAGATCCGATTGCCCATGCGTGCGCGGAGGTCTTCATCAACAGGTCCGCGATGTTCGATCGTAAGATAAGAGATGCAGCGCCGCGCATCGAGTTGATAGGGCGCTGGAAAAGCATCGGTCGGGCAAATATCCAAACAGGCCCGGCATGTGCCACAATGGTCGGTTTCGGCTTGATCAGGCTCTAACTCAAGCGTGGTAAAGACTGAGCCAAGAAAGAACCAACTGCCCAGATCACGGCTTACCAGATTGGTGTGTTTCCCCTGCCAGCCAAGACCAGCAGCCTCTCCGAGAGGTTTTTCCGGTACGGGTGCTGTATCAACAAATACCTTCACCTCACCCCCGGCGTCTGCGATCAGCCAGCGCGCAAGACGCTTCAGCCGCTTTTTGACTACATCGTGATAATCCTTGTTTCGGGCATAAACAGAGACACATCCTCGGTCCGTCTGCGACAGCAAATCCAGCGGGTCATGATCGGGGCCATAGGTTTCTGCCAGCATGATCACGCTACGCGCCTCGGGCCATAGAACCTGTGGCGCACCACGCCAATGCGCCCTATCCGCCAGCCATTCCATCTGTCCATGATAGCCCCGCGTCAGAAACGCCGACAGCCGCGCGGGCACATGGCCGACGTCCCAAGGGCGACAGATGCGGCAGGCGTCGAACCCTTCGGTCAACGCCTGTGCAACCAGTCTCTCTTTCAGCGGGTTTTTCATTTTTCCGGCAAATACTCCGGGTCGTTTGACGGTAGGCCAGAGGAGGCGGTACCCTTCAGAAATCGAGGTCCGCATAATGCGCGGGCTGCGGAAATCCGGGCACCTGATCGGCAAGGATACCGCGAAAGGCAGGGCGCGATTTGATCTTGGCGTACCAGTCCTTGACCGCCTCGCTGCGGTGCCAATCGACATCCGAGATGTAATCGAGGCTCGACAGGTGTGCTGCGGCGGCGAAATCAGCAAGCGTCATGACATCACCCGCAAGCCAGCGGCGGCGTTCCAACAGCCATGCGAGGTAATCTAGATGGAACTTGATCGCTTTCGCTCCTGACTTGACGTTGCCACTGTCGGGAAAGCCCTTGCCCATGACCTTTTTGTTCACGCGCTCATACAGCAGCTTGGATGTCACTTCTGTATGAAACTTGTCGTCGAACCAGGCCACAAGACGCCGCACTTCGTAGCGCCCGTCATGCCCCTTGGGCATCAGCGCCGGTTCTGGATAACGCTCTTCGAGATATTCACAAATCGGCGTGCTTTCAGACAGCATCTTGCCATCAATCCGAAGCACCGGCACCTTGCCCGCCGGATTGCGTCGCATGAAATCTGGGTCCCGTTCCCAATACCGTTCTTCGACAAGTTCGCACTCTATCCGCTTTTCAGCCAAGACAAGCCGCACCTTGCGGCAGTACGGAGAAAGCGGGACGTGATACAGCCTTGCCATCAGAAAGTGTTCGACCTTTTTTGTGAAGACGAAAGTATGTCATCTTCAATGCCCGGAATGCGGGCGTATTTCAATCCTCGAAACATGCGGAGCGCCCGTCGCGGCGGATCGTGGCCGCACCATCTAGGATCTGTGATGCACGTTCGCGGACAAAAGGCGCCGGTCGCCTGGCCGAACGATCTTTGGGATTGGGCAGAATGGCGGCCAACCGCGCCGCCTGGGTCGGCGACAAATCCTCCGGTCCAACGCCGAAATAATGCCGCGCCGCAGCCTCGACACCGAACACGCCCTCGTCGAACTCTGCGACGTTCAGATAAACCTCAAGAATACGCCGCTTGGGCCAGAACGCTTCGACTATCGGTGTGATCGCAGCCTCCAGCGCCTTGCGGATCCACGACCGGCCATGCCAGAGATATGTGTTCTTTACGACTTGCTGGGTCAGGGTAGACGCCCCACGCCCACCACCTTCTTCGATAGCGGCGCGGATCGCCCCCATGTCAAAACCCCAATGGTTGCAGAAATTCGCATCCTCAGCCGCAACAACGGCGCGGGCCATGACAGGAGCTATGTCTGCCATAGGCACCCATTGCCGATCCAGCGTGCCGAGCCGAGCGGCCTCTTGCCTCATGTAGAGCGTGTCAGGCGGGTTGAAAAAGCGGTGCGCCGCGACGGTGCCCAGAGTGATCACCACACCGAGCAAAACCACCCGAAAAACCCACCGCTGCATCCAACGGAAAGGCGCGATGATCCGATCTGCGAGGGGCCAGGATTTGGTGCGTTTGGTCTTTTTCGCCATGCTGGCAGCTATACCGCTCAGAACAGGGCGTCAAAAGCGCAAACTTGTGAGGCTGGCGAAGCAGAACACCTTGTCCCGCCGCAAGCGCCGCGCATATGTGCAGCCGCCTGCGACGGGAGGATTAGGGTCTATTCTGCCGGAACGGACGTCCCCTCCAGGCTGATCGGATGCTCAAGCTTGTTGAGCATTTCCATCGGGCAGATCTGGACGAATTTGTCCTTTTCCTGTGCCCAATATTGCAAAATATCCTTCGCCTTGCGGCTGCCGGTCTCTTCTGCGTGCCGCTCGATCAGGCCTTTCAGCTCGTCTTCCCAATGATCCACTGTGACCGGACAGGTCACGACGGATTCGCGGTTGATAAGCTTTTCGGTCAGCCCATCGGGATCATAAAGATAGGCCATGCCGCCGGTCATGCCCGCTGCGAAATTGGCGCCAATTGTGCCAAGGATCACGGCAACGCCGCCCGTCATATACTCGCACCCGTTGGAGCCACACCCCTCAACCACCACGCTTGCGCCGGAGTTGCGCACAGCAAAGCGTTCGCCCGCACGGCCCGAGGCAAAGAGATAGCCGTCGGTCGCGCCATAAAGCACGGTATTGCCGATGATGGTGTTTTCGGCTGCATCCAGAGGGCTGATCATCGGTGGGCGTACCACGACCGTCGCCCCCGACAGACCCTTGCCGACATAATCGTTGGCGTCGCCCGAGACCTCGATCTTGAGACCCGGCGCACCAAAGGCACCAAGGCTCTGGCCTGCACTGCCCGTCAGCTTTACGGTCAGGTGGTTGGGCTGCAACCCGTTGCGCATACCGAAGTTGCGCACGATATGGCTGGAAACCCGCGTGCCCACGGTGCGATCCGTGTTTTGCACCGCGTAATGCAGCTGCATTTTTTCCCCATCGTTGAGGAACCGCTGCGCATCCCGCACGATTTCCGCGTCCAGCGTATCGGGCACCTCGTTACGCGGCTTGTTGCGATCATAGGTGATGTGGCTGGCACCATCGACAGTGATCAGCATCGGGTTTAGATCAAGATCATCGAGATGTGCCGACCCACGGCTGACCTGCGTCAGCAGATCCGCGCGCCCAATCACGTCATCAAGGCTGCGCGCACCAATGCTGGCGAGGATTTCCCGCACTTCCTGCGCATAAAAGGTAATGAGGTTCACGACCTTATCTGCATTGCCAGTGAACTTGTCCCGCAGGCTTTTGTCCTGCGTGCACACGCCGACCGGACAGGTGTTTGACTGGCACTGACGCACCATGATGCAGCCCATCGCGATCAGGGCGGCGGTGCCAATGCCATATTCCTCGGCCCCCATCATCGCGGCCATGACGATATCACGACCCGTGCGAAGCCCGCCATCCGTGCGCAGCGTGATACGCGAGCGCAGATTATTCATCGACAGAACCTGATGCGCCTCTGTCAGGCCCATTTCCCACGGCAGGCCAGCATATTTGATCGACGTCGCAGGCGACGCGCCGGTGCCACCATTATGGCCCGAAATCAGGATCACATCCGCCTTGGCCTTGGCCACACCGGCGGCGATCGTGCCGACACCGGATTGCGACACAAGCTTCACACAGACTTTTACAGTCGGATTGATCTGCTTGAGATCGTAGATCAGCTGCGCCAGGTCCTCGATGGAGTAGATATCGTGATGCGGCGGCGGTGAGATCAGCGTGACCCCCGGCGTCGAGTGCCGCAGCCGTGCGATCAGCTTGGTCACTTTCATCCCCGGAAGCTGGCCACCCTCACCGGGCTTGGCCCCCTGAGCGACCTTGATCTCCAGTTCTTCGCACTGATTGAGGTATTCTGCCGTGACACCAAAGCGACCGGATGCCACCTGCTTGATCTTGGCAGATGGATTGTCGCCATTGGGCTCTGGCACAAAATGCGCCGGATCTTCGCCACCTTCGCCCGAGTCCGAGCGCGCGCCGATACGGTTCATCGCTACGTTCAGGGTCTTGTGCGCCTCTGGTGACAGCGCACCAAGGCTCATGCCCGGCGTGACAAAGCGTTTGCGGATCGCTGTAACGCTTTCAACCTCTTCCAACGCAACGGGGGCGCCCATCGGCTTGATCGCCATGAGATCACGAATGTGGATCGGCGGGTTGGCCTGCATCGCCTGGCTATAGCGTTTCCACAACTCGAACGACGCCTTGTTGCACGCCATCTGCATCATATGCATCGACTGCGCACCCCAAGCATGGGTTTCACCCGTTTTGCGCGCTTTGTAAAAGCCACCGATAGGCAGCACGTTGCGTGCACCATCGAAAGCTTGGGCATGGACCTCTTCAAGCTTGGCCTGAATGCCCGAAACGCCGATGCCGGAAATCCTGCTGACAAGGCCGGGGAAATACTCTGCGCACATGGCGCGGCTAAGCCCAATTGCCTCGAAATTGAGACCGCCCCGATAGGACGAGATCACGCTGATACCCATCTTCGACATGATCTTGAGCAGACCCTGATCCACCGCGTCGCGGTAGCGGGCCATCGCCTCTGTCAGCGGTCCGTCAATCAGGCCACGCTCGATTCGGTCTGCAATCGTGTCTTCAGCCAGATAGGCATTGACCACAGTGGCGCCTGCCCCGATGAGCACTGCGAAATAATGCGGGTCGATGCATTCTGCCGAACGAACATTCAGGCTGGTAAAAGTCCGCAGACCCTTGCGTGTCAGATGGCTGTGCACCGCACTTGTGGCGAGGATCATCGGCATGCCGATACGTGTTTCGCTCACGGCCTGATCGGTCAGCACGATATGCCCGGTGCCAGACCGCACGGCGTCTTCCGCCTCGGCGCGGATACGCTCCAGCGCTTCGTGCAGGGCGCCCTTGCCGGGGGTAAAGCTACAGTCGATTTCGGTCACGCCGGCATTGAAATGCTTGGTCAGCTCCGACCATTGTGCATTTCCCACAAACGGGCTTTCCAGCACGATGATCTCGGTCTGGGCGCCACTTTCATCGAGCACGTTCTTGAGATTGCCAAACCGCGTCTTAAGGCTCATCACCCGGAATTCCCGCAAGCTGTCGATCGGCGGGTTTGTCACCTGACTAAAGCTTTGGCGGAAATAGTGGCTAAGCGGGCGATACTTTTTCGACAACACCGCGGACGGGGTATCGTCGCCCATGCTGGCGATCGATTCCTTGGCATCCTCGGCCATCGGCGACAGGATGCTTTCAATCTCTTCCACGGAATAGCCGGCCGCAATCTGGCGGCGGCGCAGTTCGTCACCAGAATGAAGCGCGGTCTCGGTCACGCCTGCAAGCTTTTCGTCCAGATCCTTGATCTTACCGACCCATTCACCAAAGGGCAGCGCGCGCGCCATCTTGTCCTTGATCTCGGTATCGTGGAACAACAGGCCCTTCTTGGTGTCCACGGCCAGCATCTGACCGGGACCAAGGGCGCCTTTTTCGCGCACGGTGCCCTCGTCAATCGGGACCATGCCAGCCTCAGAGCCTGCGATGACGAGGCCATCACCGGTCACGACATAGCGCATCGGGCGCAGGCCGTTACGGTCAAGTCCCGCACAGACCCAACGACCATCAGTCATGGCAAGAGCTGCGGGGCCGTCCCATGGCTCCATCACCGAGTTGCAGTAGGAATACATGTCGCGCCACGCTTCGGGCAGTTCCTCTGCCTGCTTGGACCAGCTTTCTGGGACCAGCATAGTCTTGGCCATCGGCGCACTACGCCCGGCGCGCACCAGCACCTCGAACACGGAATCAAGCGCGGCCGAGTCGGACGAGCCTTGCGCAATGATCGGTTTGATATCCTCGGCATGGTCCCCGAAAGAGGCGCTTGCCATGCGGATTTCGTGGCTTTTCATCCAGTTGATATTGCCACGCAGGGTGTTGATCTCGCCATTATGCGCAAGCATGCGAAACGGCTGCGCCAACCACCATTGCGGGAAGGTGTTGGTTGAATAACGCTGGTGATAGATCGCAAAGTTCGAGACAAAACGATCGTCCTTGAGATCTGGATAGAACTCCGCCACCTGTTCGGCCAGCATCATGCCCTTGTAGATGATGCTGCGGCACGACAGGCTGGCAATATAAAGCCCATTGATGCTTGCGGCGGCAGCGGCCTTCTCGATGCGGCGGCGGATGACGTAAAGCTCGCGCTCGAATGTCTCTTCGTCCACGCCCTTGGCATTCGAAATGAGGATCTGCTCGATCTCGGGGCGGGTCGCGTTCGCCTTTTCGCCCAGCACGCTGATATCCACCGGCACGTGACGCCAGCCGTAGATATAATGCCCCATGCGCAGCACTTCGGTTTCGACGATGGTACGGCAGGTTTCCTGCGCGCCGAAATCGGTCCGCGGCAAAAATACCTGACCCACTGCCAAAAGCTGATCTTCACGCGGTTCATGGCCGGTGCGGCGCACCTGATCGTAAAAGAACGGCACAGGGATCTGAATATGGATGCCCGCACCATCGCCGGTCTTGCCATCGGCATCAACAGCGCCGCGGTGCCAGATCGCCTTGAGCGCACTGATACCGGATTCGACAACTTTGCGACTGGGCTTGCCATTGATGGACACGACAAGTCCGACGCCGCAGGAAGAATGCTCTTCTTCCTCAGAATACATGCCGTTTTCGGCAAGCCACTTGCGCTTGGCCTCTTCACGTGTGGCCCAGTCGAGATCAAATTCGCTCATCGTCATACCCTTCCTATGTTCGGTGGGTCAGGGCCGTTGCCCTATAATCATTCAGGATCACGGGTGAGGCACCGCACATAGCGGTGCCGTCAGTCTATTCGGCGGCAACAGCCTTGGAACCGCTGTAAAGATGTTCGAGAATCGCAGCTGCAGAATCGCGCCCATCGCGGATAGCCCACACAACAAGAGACGCACCGCGCACGATGTCACCCACGGCATAGACCCCGTCGAGGTTGGTCTTGCCAGTGTTGAACTCGGCCTTGATGGTGCCCCAGCGTGTAACTTGCAGCTCTTCCTGACCCCAAAGCGTCGGCAGGTCCTCTGCCTCGAAACCAAGCGCCTTGATCACCAGATCGGCGGCCTCGTCGGTTTCCGCGCCTTCGATTTCCTCGGGGCTTTGACGGCCGGTGGCGTCGGGCGCACCCAGACGCATCTGCTGGACCTTAACAGAGGTGACGGGATCACCGTGAAACGCCTTTGGCGCGCTGAGCCAAAGAAACTCGACGCCCTCTTCCTCGGCATTGGCGACTTCGCGCTGGCTGCCGGGCATGTTTTCGCGATCACGACGGTACAGGCATTTGACCGATGTGGCCCCCTGCCGGATCGCCGTCCGCACGCAGTCCATAGCTGTGTCGCCACCACCGATCACGATGACGCGCTTGCCCTCTGCATTGAGTTCGCCACTGTCGAATTCAGGAACCTCGTCGCCAAAGCTTTTGCGATTGCTGGCGGTGAGAAAGTCGATAGCGCGTACAATCCCTTTCGAACCTGCACCGGGTCCGGGCAACTCACGGCTTTTATAAACGCCTGTGGCGATCAGAACTGCATCATGCTTTTCGCGGATCTCATCGAATGTGATGTCCTCACCGACATTGCAGTTGAGAACAAATTTCACACCGCCCTGTTCCAGCTGATCGATACGGCGCATGACAACGGGTTTTTCCAGTTTGAAACCCGGAATGCCATAAGTCAGCAGGCCACCGGCGCGGTCATAGCGGTCATAAACCGTAACCTGAACGCCGGCCTGACGCAGCATATCAGCCGCAGCAAGCCCACCCGGACCAGCGCCGATGATGGCAACGGACTCGGCGCGCTCTTGCGTTGGCTGTACAGGGGTAACCCAGCCATTTTCCCAAGCCGTGTCTGTAATATATTTCTCGACCGAGCCGATGGTGACGGTGCCGTGGCCCGACTGCTCGATGACGCAATTGCCCTCGCACAGGCGATCCTGCGGGCAGATGCGGCCACAGATCTCGGGGAATGTGTTGGTGGCTTGGCTGACCTCATAGGCCTCTTGCAGGCGACCCTCGGCCGTCAGACGCAGCCAGTCGGGGATATTGTTGTGCAAGGGACAATGGTTTTGGCAATAGGGAACGCCACATTGACTACACCGGGCAGATTGCTCTTTGGCCTTGGTGTCGGCGTATTCTGCATAGATCTCGTCGAAATCTTCACGGCGCAGCTCCGCTGCCCGCTTTTCAGGCATGTCACGATCTATTGTCACGAATTTCAACATCGGTGTCTTGGCCACGGCGCATTCTCCGGTTCTGCTGGACGTTCGGGCTTGTTATCGCAAACCTAGATCGAAATAAAGTCATTATTGCTGACCTTTTTGCGTTTTTCCTGACCTCCCCGGTAAATGAATAGCGCAATCTGCGTAATATTTATGACCGTATCGGACCTAATTACCATCTTTCTCCTCGATTTGATTGCGGTATAGCTTCCCCTGACTTCCGCACAGGACCGGTGTTGCATGCCGCTATTCCATTTGATTCTCGTCGCCGTGATTCAGGGCCTGACAGAATTCCTTCCTGTTTCGTCCTCTGGGCATCTCATTCTGATTCCGAACCTCACAGGCTTGCAGGATCAGGGACAGGCCATTGATGTCGCCGTGCATGTCGGAACCTTGCTGGCGGTAATCCTCTATTTCTGGAAAGACGTGAAATCTGCTCTTGGTGGTCTGCCACGTCTTTTGATCGGACACGCCGACACGCCGGGTGCACGGCTTGCGTTGCTGCTTCTTGTTTCGTCCGTTCCGGTGGTGGCGTTTGGGCTGATCCTGAAGATCACCGGCCTTAATGACGAATTACGGTCTGTAGCAGTGATTGGTTGGGCGATGCTGATTTTCGCCGCTTTCCTCTACTGGTCCGACCAGATCGGCGAAACGCACCGCACGCAAAAGGATTTCTCGATGCAAGACGCCATGATCATTGGTGTCTGGCAGGCCATTGCACTCATTCCCGGCACGTCGCGGTCGGGCATCACCATTACCGGCGCACGGTTTCTGGGATACGCGCGCGAGGATGCGGCCAAGATAGCAATGCTGATGTCGATACCAACGATCATCGCCAGCGGAATTTATCTTGGCGGCGAGACTGTGGCCGAGGCTGACATGGCCCTGTTGCGGGACGGTGCGATTGCGGCGACGTTTGCCTTTGCCGCCGCGCTTTTGTCTCTGGCTGTAATGATGCGTCTGTTGCGCAGCGTCAGCTTTACACCCTATGTGGTCTACCGTGTCGTGCTTGGCCTTGCTCTGCTTGCGATCGCTTACACTTAAAGACGCAAGTTACGAGCAGAATCCCGAATGGCCTGATATTGGCCCCCAGACCGAAAGCGCCACAGATAATCGGGCAAAACCGCCTCGGTCGCGACCGGTTTGATCCCAAGGTCGGAAAACCCTTTGGCAGAACCAGACACGATGTTGTCGGTCCGCAGGCTTCGCACCTGATCTCGGGTGATCTGCGGCTTGAAGAGCCCGAATGTCGCCATCTGAAGCGCCTCCATGCCAAAGGCCATCAAGTTTGCCGCCCAGAAGGGGATGTTCAGGATAAGCCGACGACGGCGTATGACCTTGAGCATCTCCTGCATAAGCTCGCGGAAAGTGTTCACATCGGGGCCACCAAGCTCATAAATGCCGGGTTCTGCCTCACCTGTAACAGCCTTGGCAGCGGCCTCGGCCACATTGTCTACATAGACCGGCTGAAACTTTGTCTTGTCGCCGACCACAGGCAGGACCGGGCCAAGTCGCGTCATAGCCGCGAAACGATTGAAGAATTCATCTTCTGGCCCGAAAATCACGGAGGGCCGCAAGATCACAGCATCAGGCATGTGCGACAGCACCGCGTCTTCGCCCTTTGCTTTGGTCTGGGCATAGACACTGTCAGATTTCTTGTCGGCACCGATTGCCGAAATCTGGACCATCCGCGCAACGCCCTCTTTGGCGGCGAGACGCGCAACGCGCTCTGCCCCGTCGGCCTGAATGGCCTGAAAGTTATTCTTGCCTCGGATGTCGAATGTGCCGACGCAATTCACCACCGCGTCCGCGCCCATCAACACCGACTGGACGCTGGCATCATCGCGGATGTTGCAGAAAACCGGCTCGACCTGACCCACATTGCCGTAGGTGCGTACGAATACGGCCTCGTTGGGACGCCGCACCGCCACGCGAACACGCCAACCGGCTTTGGCCATGCGCCAAGCGATATACCGCCCCAAAAACCCGGATCCGCCGTAAATGGTGACAAGTTTCGGCATAGAAGCACGCCTCCTCAGGCCTTGAGTGGACAGCCTCCTACCTAACGCCCGTCTGGCGCTTGGACAAGGTGATTTGCCCACCTTGGTGAAGTTAGGCGAATGGCCGTTGACAGCCGCCTGCCAGCGGTCTAAATGGCCCGGCACGACACCTGCCCAGGTGGCGGAATGGTAGACGCGCTAGCTTCAGGTGCTAGTGTCCGCAAGGACGTGGAGGTTCGAGTCCTCTCCTGGGCACCAAATCCCCCGAGCTCTCAATTGGTCGCCGTGCGCTGGAAAGTGTTCTTACTGTCCGACAGATTACGCGTTTGCAGTTCGACCTCAGGGCCAAGTCATGGGTCCCGATTCTACAAGCGGGGCGTCACGTCTTACTTGACGAGCATGTTCGCCAAACTCTAGGTACAGCAGAACCATATCAGCAGGGCGTTGGCTGCTTGGCTCTGTTGCGCGGGCTTTGCTGGAAAACGCCTTTTCCGGGATAGAAACGCGACAAGAAAGGGCCTGGGATGCCGGGCCGGAAAACGGAAAAGCGCCATGACAAACCATCTTTATCAAAACGATCTGCCCGACGACCTGGATCTTGGGCCCATTGTCGCCATCGATTGCGAAACGATGGGCCTCAATCCGCACCGTGACAGGCTTTGCGTTGTGCAACTGTCGGGTGGAGACGGCAATGCGCATCTCGTTCAGATCGGCAAGGGCCAGACCTCTGCGCCGAATCTCGAAAAGCTTTTGACAAACCCGGATGTTCTCAAGCTCTTTCATTTCGGGCGGTTCGATATCGCAGCCATGTATAATGCCTTTGGGGCACTGGCCGCCCCTGTCTACTGCACCAAAATCGCAAGCAAGCTGATCCGCACCTACACCGACCGTCACGGTCTGCGCTACCTGCTTCAGGAATTGCTCAATGTCGACATTTCCAAACAACAGCAAAGCAGTGATTGGGGCGCATCCAAGCTGAGCGATGCGCAGCTTGATTATGCGGCGTCGGATGTACTGTATTTGCACCGCCTGCGCGAGGAACTGAATACGCGGCTTGTCCGCGAGGACCGGATCGATCTGGCAAAGGCCTGTTTTGATTTCCTGCCCACGCGCGCCCAGCTTGATCTTGCCGGTTGGCCGGAACTCGACATCTTTTCTCACTAGGTATGTTTGGACAGGATAACTTCTACTCGCGACTGGTTGCATGGATGAAGATCGTCCTGCCACTTGCTGCGCTTGGCCTTCTGTCCACACTCTTTCTCATCTCCCGCAGCATCGACCCCACCAAGGCCGTCCCTGTAGGAGAGATCGATCTTGCTCAGCGGGCTCAGGATCAGGGTGCGACCAATGCCACCTTTGCCGGGATGACATCTGGTGGCGATCAAATCGCCTTCGTCGCAGTGACAGCACGCCCCAATCGCAGCGACCCCCGTCTGATCGAAGCCGAAGACGTAACAGCCGAAATCATGCTTCAGTCAGGCGCCCGCATCGATGTTGTTTCAAATCAGGCGGATCTGCATCAGAACGATTATACCGCCACGCTCACTGGCGATGTGCACATCGTCACGACAACCGGCTACGATCTTCGCACGGCCCGGCTTGAGGCAAAGCTGGATGCACTATACGCCGAAACGCCGGGCGCCGTGAAAGGCACCGGACCGCCGGGTATCCTGACGGCAGGTCGGATGGTGCTTCAGGGCAACGAGGAAACCGGGGACGCACATTTGCTTTTTACCGATGGGGTCAAACTGGTATACACGCGACAGATTGTTGAGGAATAAACCCCGTGAATTTCATCCAACACACTATTATCGGCCTGCTTTTCATGGGTCTGTCCAGCCCGGTTCTTGCCCAAGGCGCGCAAGTGGCCTTTGGCAACACAGAGCAAGATAGCCGCTTGCCGGTCGAAGTGACAGCCGACAATCTCGACGTTGACCAAACCAGCGGCACCGCGGTCTTTACCGGCAATGTCCTCATCGGTCAGGGAGAGATGCGCCTGTCTGCGCCTCGGGTTCTCGTGGTTTACAAAGATGACCAAAGTGGCATCCAAGAGCTTCGTGCATCTGGCGGTGTCACGCTTGTCAGCGGGGAGGATGCCGCAGAGGCAAGCACAGCAGATTACGACATCGACAGCGGTCTGATCGAGATGGAAGGCGAAGTGCTCTTGCTGCAAGGCGTCAATGCGCTGACCGGTGACAAGATGTTCGTGGACACCCGGGCAGGGACAGCCCGCGTTACCGGCGGGGTAAAGACGATCCTGCGGCCGCAGGAAGAATAAAGCATGGCCCGCCCCGAACTGCACGTTGCGCATGAAAGCGAAGGTCTGGTCGTTGAAAACCTGCGCAAGAGCTACAAAAAACGCGTGGTGATCCGCGATGTGTCTCTGCAACTTCGGCAAGGAGAGGTCGTCGCACTTTTGGGTCCGAATGGGTCCGGCAAAACCACAAGCTTCTACGCCATAGCGGGCCTGATCTATCCCGAGGGCGGGCACGTTCGCATTGATGGCCGAGAGGTTACGGGCCTGCCGATGTATCGTCGCGCCAAGCTGGGCATCGGATATTTGCCACAGGAAATGTCGATCTTTCGTGGCATGTCGGTTGAGGACAATATCATGTCCATCCTCGATATTTCACAGTCCGACCGCCATAAGAGGCGTGAGCGACTGGAAGAATTGCTGTCGGAATTCTCGATCGAGCATCTGCGTCGCGCGCCTGCTCTCGCGCTTTCTGGTGGCGAGCGGCGGCGTGTCGAAATCGCACGCTGTCTGGCTGCGCATCCCAAGTATCTCTTGCTGGACGAACCCTTTGCCGGTGTCGATCCAATTTCGGTCGGGGATATCCGCCATCTGGTATCTGACCTCAAGAAACGTGGTATCGGCGTGCTGATCACCGACCACAACGTGCGCGAAACACTGGAAATCGTGGACCGCGCCTATATCCTGCACGACGGCAAGGTTCTGATGTCAGGCAGCCCCGAAGAGGTTGTCTCGAACGAGAATGTTCGTCGGGTTTACCTCGGTGATAATTTCCGCATCTCATGATCCCGTGACCGGTCGACCCTACGCCATTCACACAGCCTTCACGCGATCTGCATTGACAAGTGCCCCACAAAGCGCCTCAAATACGAGGTATGACACGAGCAGTGATAGTCCTGTCCTTTTCCAACCGCCAAGGTGGCTGGAAAGCCACAAGCAAGACAGACTTTTCGTGTCATTTTCCTGAAAAGAGCTGAACACCGCCCGACAATCGCGCGGGATCACGCTCTCTTTGTCACTTGGAGGAACCAGAATGCGCTATCAGATCAGTGGAAAACAAATCGATGTCGGAAGCGCGCTTCAGACGCATGTCGAGACCGAGCTCAATACGATGATCGACAAATACGCAGAGCGCCCAACCGATGCACATGTGATTTTTTCCAAAAGCGCAAATGAGTTCGTCTGCGAGGCCACGGTGCATCTATCGACCGGTCTGACAGCACAGGCCAAAGCGCATTCACATGAAATCTATGCCGCCTTCGATAGCTGCAGCGAAAAGATGGAAAAACAACTTCG
This sequence comes from Roseovarius sp., assembly GCA_965656855.1. Classification (GTDB taxonomy): domain Bacteria; phylum Pseudomonadota; class Alphaproteobacteria; order Rhodobacterales; family Rhodobacteraceae; genus Roseovarius. The sequence continues at coordinate 75,272 of CBFHML010000097.1, read as the reverse complement.
CCGGTATAAGCGCCGACTGAAGGACCACCACAGGCATCGCGCCGAGCCGGTTGAACTTTTGCAAGCATCCTCCTATATCCTCGCTTCTGACAAAGATGGCGAAGAATCGGAGCCCGAGAGCCTTCAGCCGATTATCGTGGCAGAGATGGAGACGCACATTCCCTCCCTTTCCGTTGGTGAGGCCGTGATGCAGATGGAATTAGCGGGAGCACCTGTCTTGGTGTTTCGTAACGAAGGCAAAGAAGGGCTGAACGTGGTGTATCGCCGCGATGATGGAAACATCGGGTGGATTGACCCCTAAAAATCGGGCATAGGTGCCCAAGCCCAACGTGCGGAGCACATTTCTGATGAACTTTACAAAGATCCTCAAACCGGGTGCCGTCCGCGTTTACTCTTCGATTTCAAGCAAAAAGCGCTTGTTTCACGAGTTGGGCGCGATTGCGGAATCTGTTTATGGACTGGATCAGAACCGCACGATCGAGGCACTCATGGATCGCGAAAGCCTTGGCCCCACAGGTGTGGGCCATGGCGTTGCCCTCCCTCATGCGCGACTCGAAGGGCTCAGCGAAGTGGCAGGGGCGCTTGTGTTGATGGAAACGCCGATAGATTTCTCGGCGGTTGACCGTCAGCCTGTCGACCTTGCCTTCGCACTTTTCGCGCCAGTGGATGCAGGGGTAGAACACCTAAAGGCGCTTGCGCTGGTATCCCGGACACTGCGTGACGTATCCGTCTGCGCTAAACTACGCGCAAATAATGATCCTGCAACGCTCTACACCATCGTGACAGAGGCGCAATCACAACAGGCTGCCTGATAATCCGGCGCCTGGTGTCACACCTCTCCATACGCTCCAAAGCCGAATAGCAGGTAATCGCGCTGGTAGGCTTTTTGCGCTAGATCCTCGATCTCTTTGTCATAGATATCCGGCAACGGCATGGCATCGTTCGGGCCTGCATCCTGCGGCGCGACAACAGATGTGACGCCAACCATGCTCGCCAGATCCGGCAGGCGTGCGGTCAGTTCCTCTTCGCGCAGGATCAGATCAGGCGGCGCAAAGTCGGATATCCCTTGCAGCACACTGGCCTGACTTGCCCAGTGCGGGTCGATCCGAATATTTGTCTGACCGGACAGGTTCGCCTGTAAAAAAGCAAGAAATGCCTTGAACGCAGCGCTATGGGCCTCGGTCCCATAGTCCTTGTCGGGGAACTGACCCGGCAGGGGCACCTTGTAAAAATTCCGCATAGTCTTGCGGATATCCGCATAAGACCCCGGTCCTGTCTGCAGGATCTTTTCGCAAAATGCGGTATGCGCCCGCGCGACCGGGTGGCGCAGGACAGTAAAACTGCGATGTCCCGGATGACGGCGTTTCCATTGTCGCAGGGTCTTTTGATTCATGCTTGTGGGCAGGTCCCCAACATCGACACCGTCGAGCGCGGCCATCCAGGCCATGACGCGGGCCTGCGGTCCGGACCGGATCGGCATGTAAAGCAATGGCGCTTTCGCAGCAGTGACGAAACTGGGCGCAGCTGCCCCCCGACGTGGCTCAAAATTGGGGGTCCGGGTCAGATTGAACGCGTCGACCCCGGCAAGAGCGTGCACCATCTCATCAAAATTCTCTACCTTGTCCGACAAAGGACTGGGGTTCTGTTTTTTCAGGGATTGATCAAGAGACTCCAACACCTCTGAACTGCCCAAAAACCGCGCCAACCCGTTGATGACATCCAGATCCTGAAGATCTTCGTAGGCGATATAAAAGGCAGTTTGCCCCGATTTCTGCAGCCGATTGAGCAACATGACCTGAAATTCCTGCAAGCGCGCCACATGCCGCTCGAACTCCAGTGTGTCGAACGCCATCGTACCCGGCTTGCGCCGCTTGACGTTCGTCAGCTTCCATTGGCCGGTTGCCTTGGCGATCTTCCACGAAACATAGCTTTCGATCGGATTGCGGGTCAGAATAATCTTGGCGCAACGCGGATCGTCCAGCGTCATATCAAGCACGCGCGGATCATGGTCATTGAAAAAGCGAAACCCGCCCAGACCGGCTGTTTTGTCCTTGATCGCCGCGATCAGGCTGGCGGGATGCGTGTCCCGCACCGCTTGGCTGATCCCGGCAATGTCCGTTGCGTTAGGATAGCCGATGAAATGCGGATTGAACGCCTCACCATAGCATTCAAGATCATTGAACGCATTGATATTGGACTCAAGAAAATTGGACCCGGTCCGCATTTCGGCATAAACAACGAAATAATCAAAAGGCTTTGCCATCACGTTCTACCGGACCAGGTACGGCTTGCGTTTGCCGCGCTCAGGCTCGTGCAAACGATGCTCGACAGGGAAATCTCCCATCAGGTAGGGATGCATACCCTGATTTTTCAAATTCTGCAGGAACTGACCAAACCCGGTGAGATCCGCCATCTTCGGCACCTCTGCCAGTCCATGCACGCTTTGCTTGCCGATCTCGTCGATGATGGTCTGCAAGGGTTCCATCGGTGCCTCGATAAACTCTGCCATTGTCCAAATCCGTATCCGCGCAGTCGCCCAAGGCGAGCGCAGAACATCAAGATGTTTGCTTTCGATTTGTTGCAGGCGGGCCGCCTCTTGCCGTATCTCCGAGAAATTCAGGTTGGACTTGAAAAGCGGCACGGCCCAAGCCCCTGAAATGACCGAAATCTGCGCATTCGAATCCTTGGCGATGTCCCATTCGATTTCCTTGATCGTATCGCGCGGACCAACCTGAAAGCACTGGCGCTCGCCGCGCGTGTTCCAGATCAGGCTGGAAAGAAACGCCTTGGAATTATAATCACGCAAGGTTGCATGATCGCTGAGCGCCCCATTCATCAAGCGCTGCCCCTCAGAGAATTCAACGCGTTCAGGCGCAAAAAGATGGCCATGTACCCGCGTGCCGGTCACGCGCGCCAGCCATGGCTCAAAATTCTCGAAAAGATCGCTGAATCCCTCAAAAACCGAGTATTGCGCGCATGTCATGGCGTTTTCACGGCCTTCGACCGGAAACCGGCTTTGCATATATAGGCCCGGACGACCGCGCATCCGCCGCTCGACCGCCTTGGCAAAGATACGGTCGATCTTGCCGGGATTAGGCTCGGTACGTTTCATGGCACCCGCGGCATCAGTCAGAAAGGCATCGTAAAGTTTGTCGGCAAACGGCCAGCTCTTGCGCGCGACAAAGCAATCGGATCTGCGCAAAAGCTGCAGGTGATCATCGTAAAAGATGTGTGGCTTGCCCTGATAATCGAACTTCGACAGCGTCAGCGATCGGCTTTCGATCTGGCGCGAATACAATCGGGACAGCGTCTGAAAATAGCTTTCATCCGGGATCCAGACCTTGCGGAAGTAAGTGTCATATACCGCACGATCCGGGTCTTCGAGAATGGCCGACAGGGTTTGACGGGTCAGACACCACCATTGGCTGCCCATATGCGGGACGATGCCATTGGGGATCCGGCGCCGGTATCCGATCTTACGTTGGAGTGCGACGTATTTGTCGAAAAGGAACCGGTTTTTGCGCCATGAAAAAGGAAACCGCAGGGTGAACCGCTCGTGATCGAGACCGCCGATCGTCCAAGGCACATCCGCCGTAGTCGCAGATTCGATAAAATCAGTATGAGGACGCTCGGCAAGATAGTCGATTAGCTCCTCAACAGGCCGCAATGGCAGACAGGATCCCGAGGCAAGATAGACATGCCGGACATCCTTGAATTCATTCAGCATCGTCCGACAGGCGGCCTGTGTCGCGGCAACCAGCCCCCAAGTTCCCCATTCGCACCGATGGCGCCGGGAAAATCGCACATCGGGCAAATCCGACAACGCGCTCACGAAATCTTGGTAGGTTTTCTTGGGGACGCTTTTGTCGGCGTGAATGACGATAGGACAACCGGCAGCTGACCAATGGCGCGCTACCTGCTCGGCTCTTCCGAACGCTGTATGGACCAGCATGACAATGCCGACACTCACGTTTTACCCCTTCTCACGCCCAGTTGCCCTTGGACATCAGCCCAAGTATCTCAAGCTGCCGCCAGTTTATATACTTCTCAGACCACTTGCACCAAAGGTCCGAGCTATCGCGTGCGTTCTCTGCATATGCCTTGTATTCCACACTCCCGGCATAGTGCTGCCCACGGGTCAATTCTTCGTCTGCCTTTTCGACGAAAGTGTGGAGGAACTTTGCGTGAAGCAGGATGCCGCTCGCCTTTTCCCCACCCCACTCATCATAAGTCAGGTTAAGACCACGCGGCAAAAGCATGTGCGTTGAGCTGATATAGGTGTATTTTCTGTCCCATCGCACAAGCGGGGTCTTGTTCAACGCCGGGGCCTTCTTTGGCCTGTCAGTAAAAAAGACACGGCTGCGAGGGCCACCCTGAATCCAGAGGTTTCCGTATTTCTTGTTCTTCTCGATCACATAATTTCCAGGATCGAACCAGCTTGCGACCTCAAGCGGGTCCTGCCCCGGCTGATAACGGACCGCATCGACCCGCCCCTTGGGATACATATCCAACAGCATCGCGCCAAAAGACCGAACCTGACTGGTATCGAGCCAATCTGTCAGCGCCCGAATGGGGCGGGTGTCGCAAAATGGGTAAACAAAGAATTCGTCCGGATCGACGACAAGCGTCCAATGGCCGTGCCCGTATTTGCGTTGCAACCAGTTCAGCCAGTCAATCCCGAACTTGGCCCGCTTGTAGCTGCCCTTGGTGGTCCAGACCGACACATCCGGCTGTTCCGCAAGGTATTCCCGGCTGCCATCTGTGCTGTCATTGTCGACAATGATGAAATGCGAGACGCCCAAATTTCTGTAGTAGTGCAGGAAATACGGCAGCCTGACGAACTCGTCACGCAGGGTGGAAAACAACAGGATATCTCCATCCCGGATCTTGGCAGTCCTGTTCACCACCGATTTAAGCGAAAAATGCTTGCGAAAGGCACGCACCTGATAGCGCTTGCGGCGCAGCCGCATGACGTAGGACTGCGCTAGTCTCACAGAACATTCCCTTTAGGCAGAGTGACGGGGCACATGAAAACATATGCGCGGAAACTTAATACACTCTTGCCCAACATTTTCCGACTTTCTGACCGCTGCACCAAGCAACAATTTTACCGAAAGATAAGATATTGTTTCTCTTTCGTAAACTATCCTCGATAGGGTTAGACCCAGTTACCTTTCGACATTAGGCCCAGCGCCTCTAATTGTCGCCATCCGGACAGCTTTCGAGACGTCTCGCACCACAGGTCCGGCGCCTTCTGCAAGGCTTCGTAATAGTCGTCGTACAAAGCGGAGTTGGCGAAATGCTCGGCTCTCAGCTGCTCTTCAGCTGATTTTTCGACAACCGTGTGCAGGAACTTGGTATGCAGCAAGATCCCAGAGAGACGCTCGCCGCCGGTGTCGTCATAAACCCGGTTGAGCCGCCTTGGCAAAATCGAATGAGCAGAGCTGACATAGGCATAGCGGCGGTTCCACTTTACCAAAGGCGTCTTTCCCAGCGTTGGCGCACGCTCGGGCCGGTCCGCAAAAAACCGGCGCGCCCGCACCCCACCCTGGATCCATAGGTTTTGCAGATCGGGCTTTTGCTGCATCACATAATTGCCACCGTCGAACCAGCACAGGTGCTCGAACGGGTCTGCCCCGGCCTGATATGTTTCTGCATCAAGCGGACCCTTTGGATACATATCCAACATCAATGTCCCGAATGACTGCCGCTCATGCCTATCCAGCCAATTCGTCAGGGCCATCAGATCACGCGTGTCATGGTGGGGGTAAATCAGGATCTCGTCTGCATCGACGGTCAGGCACCAATGCCCATGCCCGAAACGGATCTGAAGCCACGTGAGCCAATCGACCCCAAAGCGTGACAGCCGATAGCTGTGATCGGTCCCCCAAAGCGTGACATCAGGCTGGCGTGCAAGATAGTCGCGCGTGCCATCATCACTTCCATTGTCGACGATCAGAAAATGCCCCACGCCAAGCTTGCGATAATGAGACAGAAAAAATGGCAGGCGCAAAGCCTCGTTTCTGACGGTGGAGAAGGCGAGGATGTCGCCTGTCTTGATTGCGGCGGTCTTGTCCTGAAGCGGGCGAAGTTGGTGGCGTTTGCGCAAGGCACGAAACAAAAGGCGACGACGTTTCCAGCGCAGCCTGTAGGCCATCCATAGCTCTGATGCCCTTGTCATCGCAGCCATTTGCCCTTTCTGCCGGGACCACCCAGAATTTATCTGGTGTAGTGTCCGGATTGATGCCACCGCCATGCATCGGCGATCATGTGGTCAAGTGTCGAACGCTCTGGCGTCCAGCCAAGTTTGGCCTTGGCCTTGGTCGATCCGGAAATGAGTTTTGCACAATCTCCGGGTCGGCGCGTGCCTTCTATTACGGGGACCGATTTGTTCGTGATGACTCGCGAATTGTCGATGACTTCGCGCACCGTAAAACCTGTGCCTGTCCCAAGGTTGAACACCTCGCTCGGCTTACCATCTTGAAGCCAGCAAAGACCAAGCACGTGTGCATCCACCAAATCCATGACATGCACATAGTCACGGATGCAGGTGCCATCCGGCGTATCGTAATCCGTCCCAAAGATGGTCAGCGCATCCCGCCGCCCGTCAACCGCATCGAGGATCAGTGGAACAAGATGTGTTTCAGGCTGATGAAACTCTCCCACCTCTGCCTCCGGGTCGGCGCCTGCCACGTTGAAATACCGGAAAATCACATGACGCAGCCCGTTTGCTAGCTCAAAATCCCGCAGCATATCCTCTATCGCCCGCTTTGAGGCGCCATAGGGATTGATCGGCGCCTGATGGCAATTTTCATCAAGCACGACGTTGTCTTGGTCGCCATAGGTCGCGCAGGTGGAGGAGAAAACGAAATCAAGACAGCCCGCCGCAACCGCAGCCTGAATGAGCACGAGCGATCCCGTGACATTGTTATCCCAATACATACCCGGTTCACGGATGCTTTCGCCAACTTGGCTCAGAGCCCCGAAATGCAACACGGCCGCCGGCTGATAGGCTGCAAAAACCTGATCAAGCCGCTCTCTGTCGCGCAAATCGCCTTGCTCGAACGGCCCGAACTTTACCGCGTCCTGCCAGCCAGTGCTGAGATTGTCATAGGTGACAGGGGTGTAACCAGCCTTTCTGAGAGCTTTACAAGCATGGGAGCCAATGTAACCCGCACCACCAGTAACCAGGACGTTTTTCAAACCTGCACCCCTATAGTTTACTCTGCTGCCTTGGCCGTAGTCACAAGGTCACTGATATAGGCCCATAATTCATCCCGCAGCTCTGCACGCTCCAGCGCAAAGGCGACAGTCGCCTGAAGAAAGCCAGCCTTGGAGCCGCAGTCAAAACGCTCTCCTTCGAAGCGGAAGCCGAAAACCTCTTCGCCACTGTCACGCGCGTCGTCGATCGCATCGGTGAGCTGTATTTCCCCACCTGCGCCCGTCCGCTTCTTGTTCAGTTTCTGCAACACGGTCGGCGTCAGAATGTAGCGGCCAATGACCGCAAGATTCGAGGGGGCCTCGCCGGGCGCCGGCTTTTCCACCATGCCCTTTGTCGAAACGATTTTCCCATGGTCCTCTTTGATATCCAGCATACCGTAGGAAGATGCCTTTTCTTCGGGGACCTCCATAGCGGCAACAATATTTCCACCAGTTTCGTTGAAGGCCTCAACCATTTGCGCCAAGCAGGGCTTTTCCCCGTGGATAACATCGTCTGGCAAAATGACGGCGAACGGTTCATTCCCGATCAGGCGACGCGCGCACCATACGGCATGCCCAAGTCCAAGGGCCTTGTTCTGCCGGGTATAGGCAATCTCGCCGCTGTCCATGTTGGTTGATTTCAAGATTTCGAGAAGGTCATCCTTTCCCTTCTTCCGAAGCTCTTGTTCCAGCTGTGGGGCATTGTCGAAATAATCCTCAAGCGCGCCTTTGCCGCGCGAAGTCACAAAAATGAATTCCTTGATGCCAGCTGCACGCGCCTCGTCAATGGCATATTGCACCAGAGGACGGTCGACCAATGTCATGATTTCTTTGGGAACCGATTTTGTCGCAGGAAGAAAGCGCGTGCCCATACCGGCTACAGGAAAAATCGCCTTGGTCAGCTTATTTTTCATTTGAGGCTCCTTTGAATAAAACTTGTAAACTGAACACTCGCGATCAAAGTACCTTCGACTTGATCCGCACGTGACCCTTCGCGCCTAAAGATGATCCAATGTAGCTAAAACTTGGGCGGTTTCTAGGCAGGTTCAATTCATCTCCATCTCAGCCGTCATAGCCTGTATCCGGTCAATATCGTCAGGGTTGTTCAACTCCCGGAACTGGCGTCTTTTTCTATCCAGCTTATCTGGATCGGACTTTTGACCGTGTCGTCAGCGCCGTGCAGAACCACAAGAGGTTTGCCGGGATCGCAAGTGGAGGCGTGGCATGCCGGGATGACGACGAGAACGCTCATGTCACGCTGACTTTAGCTCGACCTGTGGAGAGTACGCGATGAAAAACGGGTTCGCATAATCTTCTTTGCCGTAGGTAAGCGGCTCATGCGTATCGAACCGCACCACAAGCCCACCCGCGCCTTGCAGAACAGCGTGACCAGCGGCCGTATCCCATTCCATGGTGCGCCCAACGCGCGGATAGAGATCCGCCTCGCCCGTCGCCAGCAGGCAGAACTTGAGCGACGAACCAGCGCTTTTCATGTCTTTGACTGCGTATTTCGAGATGTAATCATCTGTTGCCTGATCACGGTGGGACTTGCTTGCGACAACCATCAACGCTGTGTTGTCCGGCTCGGAAACACGAATTTCCCGCAGATCACCCAGCTTGAGCTTGTCGAACGGCCCGGTCTCTTCGACGGCACTACCATCGGCCCGCGTAAAGAACATGCGCGCCTTTGCAGGGGCGTACACCACACCGCGGGTGGGCACCCCATCCTCGACAAGCGCTATGTTGACAGTGAAATCACCACGCCTGTTGATGAACTCTTTTGTACCATCCAGAGGGTCGACAATCAGAAATGTCCCGGCGCGCAGTTGATGCGATGCTGCCTGCTCTTCGGTAATCAGTGTCACGTCAGGAAAGTCAGCTCTCAGCCCCGCTGAGATCAGCGCGTCAGCCGCCTCATCCGCCTCGGTCACCGGGCTTTCATCAGATTTAACCTTCACGTCGAAATCGTCGGCCTCGTAGATTTCCATAATCTTGTCGCCCGCCTCCAGCGCAAGACGGCGAAAAACCGTGACAAGTTTGTCGTAATCCAATGATCTGCTCCAATGCTTTTACAGTGAAAACAACCGGCATGTTGCGAGAGTACGTCGTGCCTCTTATGCTGCGTCACTAACCGGACGGCAAGAAATCCGTGTAAAAAAGATCGAAATCGACAAAGTTGGCGGCAGGCGATGTTTCAAAATACACGCAGAAAATCTCTTATCGGGTCCGCGATCACAATCGGCGAACTGATTTATCACACAACTGTGCGGGATGTCCGCAAGACACATGGTAACGCCTTTATGGCGCTCGGTGTGAATATCATGACGGCTGTGGTCTTTGTACTCGCCTTTTACGTGATGTTTTCAGTGATGGGATTGCGTGGCGCCAAGCTGCGTGGCGATTTCATGCTATACATGATGTCAGGCGTTTTTCTGTACCTCACGCACATCAAGGCACTGGGCGCTGTCTCGGGCGCTGACGGAGGGGCATCTCCGATGATGCAACACGCTCCGATGAATACGATGATTTCTATCTGTTCGGCCGCGCTTGGCTGTCTCTACATTCAGGTGATTTCCGCTTTCGTTATCCTCTTCGTCTACCATGTTGCCTTTGTGCGCATCGAAATCTTCGACCCTGTCGGTGCGTTCGGTATGCTTTTATTGGCGTGGTTCACGGGATGTGCCGTCGGACTACTGTTTCTTGCGTTGAAACCATGGTTTCCGACAGCGATGAACCTCGTTCAGGTGATCTATACACGTGCCAACATGATCGCGTCAGGAAAGCTTTTTGTGGCCAATACCCTGCCTAATTTCATGTTGATGATGTTCGACTGGAACCCACTTTTTCATATCATCGACCAATGCAGAGGGTTCGTGTTTCAAAATTATTTTCCCCGCAACACCGATTATCAGTACGCGTTGATCGTCGGGGCCGTGCTTCTTACGCTGGGTCTGATGGGAGAATTCTATACAAGGCAACACGCCTCCAGCAGCTGGGACGCGCGTCGATGATCGTCCGTGCAGCCTTCACCGTTTGCGTGATCCTTTTTGGCACATTCGCTCGGGCAGAGCCTCTGCCAGCTTTCTTCGATGTATCCGGAGTGGCGCAAACAGACGTGCTGAATGTCCGCGCCGCGCCCAATACCTCTGCCAGTATTCTCGACAGATTGGCCTCAGACGTTGAGGGTATCGAGGTCGTTGCCCGCGACGAAAGCGGCGACTGGGGCCGGATCAACATGCGCGAGCGATCAGGCTGGGTTGCGATGCGCTACCTTGCCCGGCAACCGGGACAGCCAGGCGATGTTCTTCCCCGGCCATTAAATTGCAGCGGGACAGAGCCATTCTGGTCCTTGTCCCTTATCTCGGACCAAAAGGCCGAATTTTCGCGAAGCGGGCAAGATCCCGTCAGTTTTGGAAATCTCTACACCGTCGTCGCCGAAAATCGGACCGATCGCTATGCCATATTTGGCGAAAGCGAAGCGCGGGTTCTTACCTCGGTTTTTCGTCGCGACCTGTGTACCGACGGCATGTCTGATCGCGCCTATGGCATTGATGTCGATATCTTCCTGACCGAGCAAAGCGGCGTTAGCTTTGTTTCGGGCTGCTGCACCATCTCACGCTGAACCGCAGATCAGTCCACCACACGGCAAGTCAGATTGATGCGACCACCTTTTGCCAAAAGCTGTGATGTGCCAGATCTTATCCGGTCTATCCCGTGATATCTTAATCGGGCCTCGCCCCCCATCACCACCACGTCCCCCGATTGCAGCCAAACCGATTCGGTTTTGCCACCTCGTGTCCTGTTGCCCATCCGAAAAAGCGCGTCATCCCCCAGAGAGACCGATAGAACGGGCCAATCGAAATCGGCCTCGTCCTTATCCTGATGCATCCCCATCCGAGCCCCCTCGCGGTAATGGTTCACCAAACAGCAATCCGGCCCACGCCCCTCACTGACAAGGTCAGCCCAGATCCGCCATACGGCATCCGGCATAGGCGGCCAGGCGTTGCCGTTGGGGTGCCGCGTCTCGTAGCGATAACCGGATCGGTCCGCATACCAGCCGTATTTGCCCGCTGACGTCATGCTTACACTCATCGGCTTGCCATACGGTGTCATGGGCGAAAAGAGCGGCGCATCGCGCACGACACCACGAAGCGCCTCTACAAGATCGTTCTGCGCCGCCTTGTGGAGGTATCCTTTAAAGATGCGAAATCCGCGAATATCCAAGCTGGTCTGGGTTATTTTTGCCCCCTTTCCGGTCAATACCTTCAATTTAACTCGGAATTCCCGATTCCCACCAAGTCGGCGGCTTGCAGGGTGGCGGAGGCCTGCCTATATACCGCACGAAACGCGGAAACGCTTTGTCGTAACCGCACTTCATCCGGAGGCCTGATGCCGGAACGGGTCCGGCCTCCATTAAATCGCCTTAAGCAGAAGGGATCGAACAACATGGGTAAAGTCATAGGTATCGACCTCGGCACCACCAACAGCTGCGTCGCCATCATGGATGGTAGCCGCGCGCGCGTGATCGAGAATTCAGAAGGGGCGCGTACCACGCCCTCTATTGTCGCCTTTACGGACGATGAACGTCTTGTTGGCCAGCCGGCCAAACGTCAGGCGGTCACGAACCCCGAAAACACAGTCTTCGGCGTCAAGCGCCTGATCGGTCGTCGTGAGGATGATCCCGATCTCGCCAAGGACAAAAAGAATATGCCGTTCACCGTGATCGACGGGGGCAATGGCGACGCATGGGTCAAGGCCAAGGATGAGAAATACTCTCCCAGCCAGATCTCTGCCTTCATCCTCGGTAAGATGAAAGAAACCGCCGAGAGCTATCTTGGCGAAGAGGTCACGCAAGCGGTCATCACCGTACCTGCGTATTTCAACGACGCACAGCGTCAGGCCACCAAGGACGCCGGCAAGATCGCCGGGCTCGAAGTGCTCCGCATCATCAACGAGCCGACAGCAGCCGCACTTGCCTATGGTCTCGACAAGGAAAACACGCACACCATCGCGGTCTATGACCTTGGTGGCGGTACGTTTGACGTGACCATCCTTGAGATCGACGATGGCCTGTTCGAAGTGAAATCCACCAATGGCGACACGTTCCTTGGCGGTGAAGATTTCGACATGCGGATCGTCAACTACCTCGCTGAAGAATTCAAAAAAGAACACAGCGTCGACCTGACCAAAGACAAGATGGCGCTGCAGCGCCTCAAGGAAGCCGCCGAGAAGGCCAAGATCGAGCTGAGCTCGTCCAGCCAGACAGAGATCAACCAGCCGTTCATCTCTATGGGCTCGGATGGTCAGCCGCTTCACATGGTCGTCAAACTGACCCGCGCCAAGCTGGAAAGCCTTGTCGGAGACCTGATCGTCAACTCTCTCAAGCCGTGCAAGGCAGCTCTCAAAGATGCGGGCCTTTCCGCCAACGAAATCGACGAGATCGTTCTGGTCGGCGGCATGACCCGCATGCCACGCGTGGTCGAGGAAGTGACAAAGTTCTTTGGCAAAGAACCCCATAAGGGCGTTAACCCTGATGAGGTTGTCGCCATGGGTGCTGCCATTCAGGCTGGCGTGCTTCAGGGTGACGTCAAGGATGTTGTCTTGCTCGACGTCACGCCGCTCTCGCTTGGTATCGAAACGCTGGGTGGCGTGTTCACCCGTCTGATCGACCGCAACACCACGATTCCGACAAACAAGTCGCAGATCTTCTCTACCGCCGAGGACAATCAATCGGCCGTGACGATCCGCGTCTTCCAAGGCGAACGTGAAATGGCGTCAGACAATAAGATGCTGGGTCAGTTCAACCTCGAAAACATTCCGCCAGCACCGCGCGGGATGCCCCAGATCGAAGTGACATTCGACATCGACGCCAACGGCATCGTCTCTGTTTCGGCCAAGGACAAGGGCACGAACAAGGAGCACAAGATCACGATCCAGGCATCCGGCGGTCTGTCGGACGAGGACATCGACAAGATGGTCAAAGATGCCGAGGACAATGCCGAGGCGGACAAGGAACGCCGCGCATTGGTCGAGGCTCGCAACCAAGCCGAAAGCTTGATCCACTCGACCGAAAAGTCGGTGGAAGAGCATAGCGACAAGGTGGATCCATCGACTGTCGAAGCCATCGAACTCTCGATCGCCGCGCTCAAGGATGACCTTGAGAAGGACGATGCAACCGCGGACAAGATCAAGTCCGGCATCCAGAACGTGACCGAAGCGGCCATGAAGCTGGGTGAGGCGATCTATAAAGCAAGCCAAGACGGTGGAGACGACAACGGTCCCGCCGCTGCGGACGAGCCGCGCGATGGCGATGACGATATCGTCGATGCCGATTTCGAAGATCTCGACGACAACAAGCGCGCCTAAGGTGCGGCATTGGATGGGCGGGGGCCCTTAGAGGCCCCCGTTTGTCGTTTGTAAGGAGTTTCTCCGATGGCCAAACGAGATTATTACGAGGTTCTCGGCATATCCAAGGGCGCCTCAGCCGACGAGATCAAGAAAGCCTACCGCCAGAAAGCCAAAGAATTGCACCCTGACCGGAACAAGGACAATCCACAGTCCGAGGGCCAGTTCAAGGAGGCTGGCGAGGCTTATGATGTTCTGAAAGATCCTGAAAAGAAAGCGGCCTATGACCGCTTTGGCCATGCCGCCTTCGAAGGAGGCATGGGTGGAGGCGGCCGCCCCGGCGGTGGCTTTGGCGGCGGAGCCGGTCCCGGACAGGGGGATTTCGCCAGCGCCTTTTCTGATGTGTTCGATGACCTTTTCGGTGACTTCATGGGCGGGCGCGGCGGTGGCGGCGGACGTCAACGTGCGGCACGCGGCTCTGATCTGCGCTACAATCTTCGAATCACTCTGGAAGACGCGTTTGTGGGGCTGCAAAAAACGATCAGCGTCCCCACATCTGTCTCCTGTGGCGCCTGTAGCGGCTCCGGCGCCGAAGGTGGCGCAGAGCCGACAACCTGCCCCACCTGTTCAGGCATGGGCAAAGTCCGCGCGCAGCAGGGTTTCTTTACGGTGGAACGTACGTGTCCCACCTGTTCGGGGCTCGGTCAGACGATCAAAAATCCGTGCAACACCTGCCACGGTCAGGGGCGCGTCCAACAGGAACGCTCGCTCTCCGTGAATATCCCGGCGGGCGTGGAAACCGGCACCCGTATCCGGCTTGCCGGTGAGGGCGAGGCGGGAATGCGCGGTGGTCCCACTGGCGATCTCTACATCTTCATCGAGGTGGATCGTCATGAAATCTTCGAGCGGGAGGACACCAATCTGTTCTGCCGTGTGCCTGTTTCGATGTCCAAAGCAGCACTTGGCGGGGACATCGAGGTTCCCACAATCGACGGCGGCCGCAGCCGGGTGAAGATCCCGGAAGGATCTCAATCGGGACGTCAGATGCGCTTGCGCAGCAAGGGCATGCCCGCATTGCGCGGGGGGGGCCGTGGCGACATGTTCATCGAACTCGCCGTAGAAACCCCCGTAAACCTGACGTCTCGGCAAAAGGAATTGCTGGAGGAGTTCAACTCTCTCTCCGAAGAGAACAATCCAGAATCCCACAGCTTTTTCAAATCAGTCAAAAGCTTTTGGGACAGCATGAAAAGCTGATGGTTTCCATACGAGGTTAACCTTTCGCTAAACTTGGTCAGGCAGTCTCTGGGCATGAGCCATGAGACTGCCTTTCACGAAATGGCGCTGCCATTATTCGATTCGGACAAAGCCGCCGCAGCCAAGACTGTGATAGCTCCGCAGCCTTCTTATCTGCGCGATCATCGAAAGCGGCTCCGCGATCGGTTTTTGTCCGGTGGGGCAGACGCGATCCCTGACTATGAAATGTTGGAGCTTGTGCTCTTTCGCGCGATCCCCCGGCGCGACGTAAAGCCGCTTGTTCGCGCCTTGCTGGATCGTTTTGGCGATTACAACGGCGTTCTCAGCGCCAGCGCGGATCAGCTGGCAGAGGTGAGCGGCATCGGCGACGCAGTGATCTGCGAATTGCGGATCGTAGAGGCGGCCGCACATCGTCTTGCCCGGTCCCGCGTCAGGCAACGACATATCATCTCCAGCTGGGACGCCCTGCTTGCCTATTGTCACACCACGATGGCACATGCGGATGTTGAGCAATTCCGCGTCTTTTACCTCGACCGCAAAAACGTGCTGATCGCTGACGAGGCGCAGGCCCGTGGGACAATTGATCATGTTCCGGTTTATCCACGCGAGGTGGTCAAACGTGCTCTGTCACTGAACGCCAGCGCGCTTATTTTGGTGCATAACCATCCATCCGGAGACCCGACACCCTCTGAGGCAGACATCACCATGACACAGCAGATAAAACTCGCGGCAGAGACGCTGGGCATGGTGCTTCATGATCATCTGATCATCGGCAAATCTTGTGAAACAAGCTTCAAAAGCGAGGGGCTGATTTAAACCCTCATCAGATGAATGCGCATCAGCGCACCCAGATTTCGACGCGACGGTTGATGCTGCGCCCCCAGGCCGTGTCATCGCAAGCCATTGGCATCGCTTCTCCAAAGGCCTCTGTTTCGATACTGATCCGGGCCAGATTGGCTGTTTCCGCCGCGGTCACCACAGCCTTACGCACGGTGTCAGCGCGCCGATTCGCGATACGCTGATTTGCCTCGGCAGCGCCTTCGCCGTCACTGAAGCCGACAAAAACAAGACGCCGCGCATCGTAAAGACCAAGCTCAAGCGCACGCGCCAATTGCTGAACATTCGAGCGTGATTGTGCATCCAGCCGGGTTGAACCCGTCTCGAACCGGTATGTCGTCGTAAGCCGCCTCAGCGGCGAAAGAACTTCAACCATGCGTTTAAGATCGGACAGAACGATCTCATCGCCTGCCCGCACAATGGCATTCGCAAATCGATCACCCTGCGCGTTGATTGCGATTTCCTCTGGCATCTGGTCGACGAAACCGGCCCGACGGATCACAAGCTGAGCCGAGGGATCGCGCAGATAAGACAAAAATTCCCTCACCAGTTTTGGCATACGCCGCGCCGGCAGGTAGAGAAACATCGGCACCGTAAGCGGGTAATCTTCGGTTTTGACCGCGCGCCGTGTCGCGCGCAGGGCAAAACCACACGACCCACTCAGACTGAGACTCCACGTATTGCCAGTCTCTGCCTGGCTTGCGATGCCAATGGCAAAGGGGTCCGACATGATGGCCTCTATAAGGTCCGGCCCGGTGGCATGACGCTGCGCGGATGCCGTCAGTTCCGCGTCGACTGGCTTTAACAGGAGGTCTTCACTGACCTGTCCCAGTCCCGTAGAGGGACCATAAAGATGCACGGCAATCGGTGCGTCCGGTCCGCCGAGATCAGCCCAGTTCGTGATGGCACCACTCAGGACCTCTGACAGTTTCGGAAGCGTAATTGACTGCACCGGATTACTGGGGCTGACCACAGGCACAAGCGCGTCGAGCGCAATAACCCTGGCGCGACCTCGCCCGGTCAGATCGCCCAGACCCGCATCACGCCCACGGTTTATTTCTTCGGGTCGGATTTCCCGCATGGACATGGCAATGTCCGCTGCATTGGCCAGTAAATCGGCAAACCCCTCATCAGAATTCGTAAGGCGAAACACGAACTCTCCAACGACGCGGTCTTCTTCGGGATCGATGAGCACATAGAATTTTTGCTGACCCCCGCTTTCTTGGGTCTGTATCTCGTAACCCTCACGGATCGCAAAAGCTTCGAGAAGCGCGGGCATGAGCAACCGCCCAATCTTGGGCGATCCCGAAAACGAAGCGCGGGCGACAAATGCCTCAAGATCGGGGCATCCCGGCCCCTCACAAATGACACCAGACCCATCTACCGTCAGTTCACCGTAAACAGTATCAACACGATAAAATTCTCCATCGAAACCGAGGAGGTTACCTGAGATTTCGACATTCCCATCACGGGATTTCAGCGTGACGTCTTGTGCATATGCAAACCCGGCGCCAAACCAGAAAAGTGCGGCGATGCACGCCGCACAAACCTTTTTCATGAAACCCCCTCGGGCGCAGTCTTCAGTTGCGCGCGATTCTCAGGTCTTCGTAGAGGTTTTTCAACACTAGAAAGTCACCTACGGCGTTACAGTCCGGCACCGCGAGGTTTAAGTCACGCGCACCGATCATGCCATCGGCGGTCTTGATCAGCGCCTGCGCCTCAACATCGCGGCCACAGTTCGCTTGTGTGATTTCGGTTTCAAGGCTGATCTTGACGTCACCGTCCCTCTGAGCGTTGCCAGACGGAAAGCTGTAAACTTCGGCACGCAGGGCGTCATCCATGCCTGTCTCGCCCAACCGCATCAAGAAGCCACCTTCGCCGCGCAGGGCCACATCCGAACCGCGGGATGTGTCATGCCAGACATGCCCAGCCTGTCCATAATCAGCGCCATATTCAAGCGCGTGGATCTGCATCCCGCTGTAGCCCTTCCACTGAACGACATAGCGATCATACTGAGACAGCGCAGCAACATCGGCGTTGGCGATGGTGCCTTCGCCATTGGCAAAGGCGACGATAAACAACGCCTGCTCTGACAGGGCCGGAATATCAGCTTGCCAGGTACCAGCCTCGTCCGTGACGCCTGTGATCATCATACCATTGTGGTGCAGCGTAAATCTTTCGTTCGCCATGCACGGCGCATCAAGGTCAAGCGTGACAACCGCGGCTGGATCAGACAGCGCCGTCATCTCCATCTCACATGCAAGTTCGAGGTCTGTGTTTTCTTGCGGCAGGTCCGCGACCGGGGCGTTACCAAGTGCCGCAAACTCTAGCTCAACCGGCTTTGTTTCAGGTGATGCTGGCTGGTTTGACGGCTCAGGCAAATTCGCCTCTGCACGGGTCAAAGTCACCGCATCAAATGTGACCTCGCTTGCGGCACTGCTCATCATGTCGGATGCTTTGGTGCCCAATACAGGCTCAACGACGTCGGCGATGTCAGTAGGTTGCTCGGAGGGGGTTTGTTCGTCGATTTCGGAAAGGGAGTCTGCTGCAGTCTCGTCTTGCACAGGCGCCACCGCCGCTTCTTCTGTCGCGTCAGAGATGATTGTCGGCTCGGCCACAAACGAAGATACGGCAACCGCAGAGGTTTGCAGTGCTGGTTTATCCGCCGTTGCGGGACCAGCCGCTGTCATTTGCATCAACACGCCGATTCCCAAGGCACAGGTCAGGGTGCCACCCATCATGATAAGACGCGATTTACCAACCGATTTAAACATCTCTGTCTCCAGACCCTCATAAGGTACGGAGACAGATCTACACGGGGATAATGGCCCAGTTAGGGCATCCAAGCGGAGTCAATGCGGCATGCCACCTTGACGCGATATCAGGCGAGCCGCCCATGACAATGCTTGAACTTCTTGCCTGACCCACAAGGACAAGCCTCGTTGCGGCCCGGATTGCCCCAAGTCGACGGGTCATCTTCGACAAAGCCTTCTTGCGGCTCACCTGCCGCGACCTCTGGCGAGGCGGGCTCGGGCTTTTCACGCTCACCGGCTTCGGCCATTTGTGATCTTTGCGCCTGAATATCTTCGACCATCTGACGCTGTTCTTCTTCACTCATTGGGCGGACCTGACCCAGCTTTTGGGTCACATCCTTGCGCAGACCGTTGAGCATGCTCTCAAAGAGCTGAAACGCCTCATTCTTGTATTCATTGAGCGGATCTCGCTGAGCGTATCCACGAAAGCCAACGACGCTGCGCAGATGTTCCAACGTCAGCAGATGCTCGCGCCATTTGGCATCGATCGTCTGCAACAGGACCTGCTTTTCAATGGTACGCATCGTCTCTGCACCAAATGCTTCTGCCTTTTGGGCCATCATGTCATCGGCGGCTTTTTCGATCCTCTCGACAACCGCCTCATCGTCTACGCCCTCTTCCTCGGCCCATGCCATAAGCGGCAGGTCCATGTTCAACTGTTCGATCACAGCCCCATAGAGACCTTCGATGTTCCATTGGTCCGCGTAGGTTTTGGGCGGCATGTAGGTGTCGACCAGATCGTCGATCACCTCGCCACGCATATCCTGCACAATCTCACTGAGATCTTCGGCGCGCATGATATCAAGACGCTGCTTGAAGATCACCTTGCGCTGCTCGTTCATCACGTCGTCAAACTTCAAGAGCTGCTTGCGGATGTCGAAATTGCGTCCCTCGACCTTGGCCTGAGCACGTTCGAGACTTTTGTTCACCCATGGATGGATGATCGCCTCACCTTCCTTCATGCCAAGCGAAGAGAGTACCTTTTCCAGCCGCTCGGATCCAAAAATACGCATCAAGTCGTCGTCAAGGCTCAGGAAAAACGCAGAGCGCCCCGGATCCCCCTGACGGCCGGAACGGCCGCGCAACTGGTTGTCGATCCGGCGGCTTTCATGTCGTTCCGTTGCCAGAACAAACAGACCGCCTGCCTTTTTGACCGCCTCTTGATCAGTATCGTGGTCGGCCTCGATTTTCTTGCGGATCTCTTCGGGGTCAGAGTCAGGATTTGCCTCAAGCGCCTCCATGATCTGAAAATCCACGTTCCCGCCCAGTTTGATGTCGGTCCCGCGTCCAGCCATGTTCGTGGCGATGGTCACCGCACCCAGCTTGCCGGCATCAGCGACGATCTGGGCTTCCTTCTCATGCTGGCGCGCATTCAGCACATTGTGCTCAACCCCAGCTTTGCTGAGCATCTCGCTCAGCATCTCGGATTTCTCGATAGAGGTCGTGCCGACTAGGGTAGGCTGACCCACCTCGTGCGCCTCTTTGATGGTATCGATAACCGCGTCGAATTTTTCCTGCGTCGTGCGGTAAACAGCATCATCATCGTCGACCCGGGCAATCGGTTTGTTGGTTGGCACCTCAACCACGCCAAGCCCGTAGATCTCGGCGAATTCCGCAGCCTCGGTGGAGGCGGTGCCGGTCATCCCAGACAGCTTATCGTACAAGCGGAAATAGTTCTGGAACGTCACCTGCGCGAGGGTCACGTTCTCTGGCTTGATGTCGCAGCCTTCCTTGGCCTCGATCGCCTGATGCAAACCGTCCGAAAGCCGCCTGCCAGTCATCATCCGGCCAGTGAATTCATCAATGAGCACAACATTGCCGTCGCGGACGATGTAATCACGGTCCTTCAGGAATAATTTATGCGCCCGGAGACCCTGATTCATGTGGTGAACGACTGTTGTGCTTTCGGGGTCATACAGGCTCTGACCCTCTTCCAGCAGACCGCGCTGGTGCAAAAGCTGTTCGATAAACTCGTTGCCGTCGTCAGTGTACGTGACGTTCTTGGTCTTTTCGTCGATGGTGTAGTGTTCTTCGGTCAATTCCGGGATCAGCTTATCGACGGTCAGATACAGATCACTTCTGTCCTCGGCGGGGCCAGAGATGATCAGCGGTGTTCGCGCCTCGTCGATAAGGATCGAGTCGACCTCGTCCACCACAGCGAAAAAGTGGCCGCGTTGGTTCATTTCTTCGAGCGTACTTTTCATGTTGTCGCGAAGATAATCGAACCCAAGCTCGTTGTTGGTAGCGTAAGTCACATCAGCCGCGTAGGCGGCCTGCTTGCTCTGGCCATCCTGATCAGGAACCACAACGCCTGTCGTCAGTCCAAGAGCGCCATAGACCTTGCCCATCCATTCCGCGTCACGGCTGGCGAGGTAATCATTGACCGTCACGATGTGCACAGGCTGGCCGGTCAACGCATTGAGATAGGCTGGAAACGTCGCCACAAGCGTCTTGCCTTCGCCGGTCTTCATCTCAGAGATATTGCCCTGATGCAGGAAAATGCCGCCCATCAACTGGACGTCAAAGGCGCGCAAGCCAAGCGCACGACGCGCCGCTTCTCGGCAATTGGCAAAGGCTTCGGGCAGGACCGCATCAAGGCTTTCGCCGTTCGCAACACGAGATTTGAATTCTGCGGTTTTCTCTATCAGGCCAGCGTCACTCAGCGCCTCGAATTCAGGCTCCAGCGCGTTTATCTTGTCGACCAGAGGCCGTGTTGCCTTGACCTTGCGGTCGTTGGGCGTGCCGAAAACCTTTTTGGCAACCGTTCCAAATCCAAGCATGTTCTATCCGTTCCGGTGTTTCGCCTGTTCTTTGGGGCAACCGCTTGCCCCGCCCGCCACACGCCCCTAGAACAGGCGCAAGGGGCGGCCTTGCCTTCATCCTATGGCGATGTAAGGGGCCGCTCACAGAGTGTCAACGTCACAGACCCAGAGGCCCATTCTGTGACCAACCAAAGGATTTCCCATGGCAAAGACCCTTCTGTCGCTCTCGGCGCTTATATGTGCCGCGCTCATGTCCACATCCGCAGTCAACGCACAGGATACGCCTGATCCGGCACGCGTCCTCGCAACGGTGGACGGAACCGAGATCACGCTTGGTCACGTTATCGCGTTGCGCTCTGATCTGCCCCCACAATATGACCAATTCCCCGACGAACTGTTGTTCCGCGGCATTGTTGATCAACTGATCCAACACACACTTCTGATGCAGTCGCTGGATGGCGACATGTCGGCAAAATCCAAAATCGAGATCGAGAATGAAACACGTGCCATTCTCGCCAGCCAGGTAATGAACCGGATCGTGGCGCAAGAGCCCGATGAGGAAACCCTGCGCACCCTCTACGAGACAACGTATCCCGCCGAAACGGACGAGACCGAATACCGCGCCGCCCATATCCTGGTAGAGACCGAGGAAGAGGCGCAGGCGCTGGTTGAGGAACTTGCCGAGGGTGCCGATTTTGCGGCTCTGGCCCGCACCAAGTCGACCGGCCCGTCCGGCTCTGTCGGAGGGGACCTTGGATGGTTCGGAGAGGGCGACATGGTTGCCGACTTCTTTGATGCGGTCGCCACCCTTTCCCCGGATGAGGTCTCTGGCCCGGTGGAAACGACCTTTGGCTGGCACGTCATCAAGCTTGCAGAGACGCGCCAAAAGGAACGTCCCGAATTTGACGCGGTGCGTGCAGAGCTTGCCGAACAAGCCCGTCAATCGGCGCTCGAGGCTCACATTGCAGAGCTTCAGGCAGATGCCGACGTCGTCCGCAAAAGCTCTGAAGGGCTGGAACCTTCGGTCATTCAGAACACCGACCTGCTGGAGAACTGACCGATGGCCAAGGCCCTCCCCGTGTCGCCACTGGCGCCGAAAAACTTTCCCGAACTGCCAGTGATCCGCGGCGTGAGCTTTGCGACCGCGGCGGCGGGGGTCAAATATGAGGGGCGCAAAGACGTCATGCTCGCACGGTTGGTGCCGGGCACGACCATCGCGGGGGCATTCACGCGCTCAGCGACCCGCTCGGCCGCGGTGCTGGATTGCGAGGATAAGATTGGCCAGCATGCCGAGGCGGGCGCGGCCATCCTCGTGAACTCGGGAAACGCAAACGCCTTTACCGGCAAGAACGGCGCAGGCGCTGTTCAGGCGGTGACGCGGGCCGTGGCGCTGTCGTTGGACCTGCCCGAAACGCGGGTCTATTCCAGCTCAACCGGCGTCATCGGAGAGCCGTTGCCACATGACCGGATCACCGGTGTTATGGACGCCCTGCGCGGCGGGTTGTCGGGCGACGGGATCGCGGATGCGGCCCACGCCATCATGACGACAGACACCTTCCCCAAGGGGGCGGGCACGACGGTCATGCAGGACGGCCAAGAGATTCATATCGCCGGCATCGCCAAGGGTTCAGGCATGATCGCGCCGGATATGGCGACGATGCTCGTCTATATCTTTACCGACGCGGTGATCGAGCGAGAGCCATTGCAGGACATGGTGTCCGCGCTCAACGAAAAGACGTTCAACTGCATCACGGTGGATGGTGACACTTCGACCTCTGACACGTTGCTGGTGGCGGCGACGGGCGCGTCGGGCATCCGGGTCACGGATCGCAGCGTCGGCTTCATGGAGGGCTTGCGGACCGTCATGCTGGATCTCGCGCATCAGGTGGTGCGCGACGGCGAGGGAGCGACGAAATTCGTCGAGGTGTCGGTGACAGGCGCCTCCTCGGATGAGGACGCCAAGGTGCATGCACTCAGCATCGCCAACTCGCCACTGGTGAAAACCGCCGTGGCGGGCGAGGATCCCAATTGGGGCCGCGTCGTGATGGCGGTGGGCAAGTCGGGCGCGCCTGCGGATCGCGATGAGCTCAGCATCTGGTTCGGTGACATTCTGGTGGCCGAAAAGGGCTGGAAACACCCCGATTACCAAGAGGATGACGGCGCGGCCTATATGAAGGGCGAGACGATCGTGATCCATGTCGACCTCGGCCTTGGGGGCGGCACGGCAACTGTGTGGACCTGCGATCTGACGCATGGCTACATCTCGATCAATGCGGACTACCGGTCATGAAGATCGTTTTGGTCTCTGCCGTGGCGCTGATTGATGTGGAGGGGCGGGTGCTGTTGACGCAGCGACCGCCCGGCAAGTCGATGGAAGGCCTGTGGGAATTCCCCGGTGGCAAGGTCGAGACCGGAGAGGCGCCAGAGGCGGCTCTGATCCGCGAGCTGCAAGAGGAGCTGGGGATCGACACATGGGAAAGCTGCCTTGCGCCGCTGACATTCGCGAGCCACGGGTATGAGGATTTTCACCTGCTGATGCCGCTATTCGCCTGCCGGAAATGGGCGGGCGTGCCGCAGGGCAAGGAGGGTCAGGCGCTCAAATGGGTGCGGCCCAACGACCTGAAAGACTACCCCATGCCCCCGGCAGACGTGCCGCTCATCCCGATTTTGCGGGATTGGTTGTGAGGGGGGGTTGGTTTGATGGTTGTACGTTTGTATAGGTAACTGAGTTCAAAACTTGAGAGAACGTAAGCTGTAAACATCACTCGATTGTATGTTTTTTGTAAATACAACTTCGCCTGTTGCTTCACCAGAAAATTTGTAGCATCTGTTCCAGCATGTCACATTCGAGTTTACAGTTTGCGGAAGAGTTGCCGCCAGAATGTCCAAACGGCAGTGCTACCCGGACGCGCCGCCAAGGCTTTTGGAGGTTTGTTATGGTTAAGTATAGCGCTCAAAGCAGCAGCGTGGACGAAAGGGCTTTCTCAAGCCAACACGGGCGAGGCAAGCCATGTCCCGAGAAAAAAGACCCCTGTGACTGGGCTTCATGCTCCCTGTTTACCGAGGAGCGTGCGCGAAAAATGGCCTTGGTTTCACCATTTAAAAATAAACCTGCGGTATGTTTGGACCTGCCCCCTGATGCAGGACCATCACGTCTCGATGGAGATGGTCACCTCCACCTTTGGAGGGTCGCCGAGCATGATATTTCCGAAGATATCGTCAAACATGTGCCAAAGCTATGAGTACCGATGCGCAAGTCTTAAAGAAAACTAAAGCATCCTACGAGAGTATTCTTGTAGACGCAGATTTTGCCGTATTGGTCCTTTTGAAGAGGTCGAACACGCGGGGAACTACCTATTTCTTCGCTTCCGCGATAGCTGATGAAGATGGCCAAATTGAAAAATATCTCGTTGTTTCTGCCACAAGAGAAACAACGCAAGACTATTTTCTTGGGCGTTCGGACCTCCACTTTGTCTATGTATACGCACCCTCGGTTCAGTACTATGAAGCAGATGCATCCGCAATTTTTGAAAAAGATATCGAGTTAAGACCATTTTTAGGGAGAATTTGCGACGATTACATTCCTAGCAAGGGGTTTTTTGCACGTGATCATAATCGTGATTATTCTTTTGTAAAACAGCCACCGTCAACGCACGAGATACCAATTGATGGTCAATGGAAGATGAAAGAATTTAAAGAATTTTACTCAAGATATTCCGATGTATATGTTTTCCATGAAGCTGTGATCAACCTTCAGAATACTCAAGCTTCAGTCGCGCCTGTTAATTATGTTTCGGCATTCCGTGACAAGCCTTTTCGAGGAGGCTCTAGTTACTTAGGCTTCTTCAACGATCTTAAGTCTGTTTTACCATACCATGAACGCCCTCATTTAGCAGCAGTGCAATGGGCTTCTCCTGGTAAGATAACTGTAAAGGGCTCTAGAAATCTTTTTGACGCTGTCGATAACCAAATAAGGCAATTCGAAAATACCTACGATGAAGCTAGGGAAAATTATAAGAAACTCCGTGAATATATGAAAAGCAAAGGTTGGCTTGAAATTACTGCGGATAGCTATTCCTCACCTTCGTCAACCGAAGAAACAGAGCTTTTTAAACTAATTGATGTATTAGTGTCAGCTCTTCATATACCGGGTGGAAGGAGCTTCACCGGAATAATTGAAGGCAATCAGATTGTCGAAGCTAAGATATTCTTAGCCATCTTTAGGAGACTCGAAACACTTCTGAAATTTGTTCGTGAAGGCCGCGTGAGCGTCAGCTGAACGGCATAAATTTTCAGTAAGCATCAACTCCTTACATCGCTTTTCTTGTATCAACCTCAAACGCAAAAAGGGCCGGTCAAAAAACCAGCCCCCTTCCAAAATCTCTCTCCCAAACCCCAGATCAGGCCAGGTTGCGTTCGACCTCTTCGCGCTCGAAGATTTCGATGACGTCACCTTCGCGGATGTCGTCGTAGTTCTCGAACGCCATGCCGCATTCCTGACCGGACTGGACCTCTGGCACCTCGTCCTTAAAGCGCTTGAGCGTCTTGAGCGTGCCTTCGTGGATCACCACGTCGTCGCGCAGCAGACGGACCCCGGCAGAGCGGCGGGCGATGCCCTCGGTGACCAGACAGCCAGCGACCTTGCCGACGCCTGTGACCTTGAACACCTCTTTGATCTGCGCGTAGCCAATGAACTTTTCGCGGATCTCGTTGCCCAGAAGGCCGCTTGCCGCCGCCTTAACGTCATCCACAAGGTCATAGATCACCGAGTAATAGCGGATCTCGACGCCCTTTTGGTTGGCGCTGTTGCGGGCGGGCGCGTTGGCACGGACGTTAAAGCCAAAGACCGGTGCGCCTGATGCCTCGGCGAGGCCGATATCGGATTCGGTGATGGCACCGACGCCCGAATGCAGCACGCGGACGCGGACCTCTTCGTTGCCGATCTTCTCCATCGCCTGCACGATCGCCTCGGCGCTACCTTGCACGTCGGCCTTCATCAGGATGGGCAGTTCCTTGACGTTCTCGTTCTCTTTCGCCTGCGCAAGAAGCTGTTCGAGCGAGGTGCCAGCCCCCGCTGCGGCGCGCCGTTCCTTGGCAGCCTTGGAGCGGTATTCAGCAATCTCACGCGCCTGCGCCTCTGTGTCGACGACGTTGAGCACGTCACCAGCCTCTGGCGTGCCGTTGAGACCAAGCACCTCTACGGGCACGGATGGACCGGCCTCTTTCACCCGCTCACCACGGTCATTCATCAGCGCGCGGACCTTGCCGTATTGCTCGCCCACAACAAAGATATCACCCTGACGGAGCGTGCCGCGCTGGACAAGAACGGTGGCAACGGGACCACGACCCACATCAAGCTGTGCCTCGATCACGGCACCTTCGGCGGCGCGGTCGGGATTTGCCTTGAGTTCAAGGATCTCGGCCTGAAGCGCGATGGCCTCAAGCAACTCGTCCAGGCCCTGACCCGTCTGGGCAGACACCTCGACATCCTGCACCTCGCCCGACATCGCCTCAACGACGACCTCGTGCTGCAAGAGGCCCGTGCGGACCTTGTCGGGATTTGCCTCGGGCTTGTCGATCTTGTTGATCGCCACGATCATCGGGACCTGTGCCGCCTTGGCGTGATTGATCGCCTCAATGGTCTGAGGCATGACCGAATCATCCGCAGCCACAACGAGCACGACGATATCCGTCACCTGCGCCCCACGCGAACGCATGGAGGTAAAGGCCGCGTGACCCGGCGTGTCGAGGAAGGACAGCTTGGCGCCGCCCTTTGTCATGACCTGATAGGCGCCGATATGCTGGGTGATGCCACCCGCCTCGCCGGCGACGACCTTGGCATCGCGGATCGCATCCAAGAGCGACGTCTTGCCGTGGTCGACATGGCCCATGATCGTGATGACGGGCGGACGCGATTGCAGATCTTCGTCCTTGTCGGCAACGGCGTGAATGACGTCCTCAACATCCGAGTCAGACACGCGCACGACCTTATGGCCGAATTCCTCGATGATGAGTTCGGCGGTGTCGGCGTCGATGGTCTGGTTCTGCGTCACCATCATGCCATTGTTCATCAGCGCCTTGACCACATCGCCAACGCGCTCTGCCATACGGTTGGCGAGCTCGCTGACCACGATGGTCTCGGGCAATTGCACGTCGCGCACGACCTTTTCACGCTCTTGCGCTCCGCCCATGGCCTTTTGCCGGGCGCGTTCTTGTTTGCGCTTCATGGCGGCCATGGATTTCTGACGACCACCTTCACCGCCCGAAAGCGCTTGGTTCAGCGTCAGCTTTCCACCACGACGGCTGTTGTCGTCGCGGGCTTTGCCACGGCTGCGCGTGTCATCGCGATCTGTGCGCTCTGGCTTGCGCGGCGCCTGCTTGATCGTGCGATCCTGCTTTGCACCGGGCTCTTCTGCCGGGGGTGCGGCGGCGGCCTGTTGCGTCGCGGACGCGGCCGCAAGCTTTTGGCGTTCTTCTTCTGCGGCTTTGGCCTTGGCGCGTTCCTCGGCCTCGCGCTGTTCGCGCTCCTTGGCCTCTGCCTCTTCGCGGCGGCGCTGACGGTCTTCTTCGCGGGCCTTTTCCTCGGCTTCGCGCTTGGCACTTTCCTCGACTTCACGCTCTTTGGCGGCAGCAAGCGCCTTCATCCGGCGTTCCATCTCATTGTCAGAGATGCCCGCAGGGCGGCGTGTGGAATCAGGAAGATTCACAGTCTTGTTGGCCGCGCCGGGTGCTGCGCCCGGCTTGGGTTTCACGATACGTTTGCGCTTCGTCTCCACCACGACGTTCTTGGTGCGCCCATGGCTGAAGCTTTGCTTCACGTTTCCCGCACGGGGACCGCTGCGCACACCCAGAGTTTTCTTTCCGTCGTTGTCGCTCATGTGGTTCAACTTCCTTTCCGGCGGGGCTTATCCCCGTCCGAGACGCGCAAGCCTTTAAGTCTTGCCGCCTCCTCTACAACACGTTGGCACAAACCGCCAGCACCCAGTGCTGCGTGGATTGTGCTTTGCCGCCCGAATGCCTGTCCTAACTCGTCGGCAGAAAGCCATCCGATCCAAGACCCGCCATAGGGCGTGCTAAGCTTTGTTTTCCCGCGCTCGGAGCCGTCATGCGCCTGAATAAGAACCTCTGCCTCATCCTTGGCGAGCCAATCCTTGACACGCTCATAGCCGGACACGGCGTGACCGCCCTTGCGCATCAGACTGATCAAATTGACGACTCTTTGCGCCAATTGCGTCTCGACCCTGTCGATCAGATCCTCAGGGACCTGAACCGTCTGTTTGGCCGCCCGCGAGAACAGCCCCTTCTTGATCGCCTTTTCCATAGCGCCGCGATCCGCGCTTATCCATATACCGCGCCCGGGCAGCTTTTCCAGCACATCCGGGACGACCTCGCCACTGGGTGCAACGCCAAAACGGAGCAAGCCGTTTTTCGGTTGCACTTCGCCTGTGGCGATACATTTACGCTCCGGACCGTTTGAATGGTCCTTGGGTTGCCCTGCGCGCCCCATAAGAGTCAGCCCGAGACCCGAGGGTTCAGGCCTCGGCTCCTTCTGTTTCAGCATCATCCGCATCTTCGGCGTCAGCGTCTTCTGTCTCGCTTTCAAGTTCGGTGGGATCAACCCAGCCAAGCATCACACGAGCGGTCATAACCATGTCCTGCGCTTCTTCGAGAGAGACCTCAAAGGATTCAAGCAGGCCTTCGTCCTTGACGCGCTCGCCATCCACGGTGGTCCAGCCGCCAGCCAGTTCCCAATCCGCGCAGGTGGCGAAGTCTTCGAGCGTTTTCACGTCATCCTTCGCGAGCGCAACAACCATTTGGGGGGTCAGGCCTTCAAATTCAATAAGGCTATCCTCGGCACCAAGTTCGCGCGCCTTTTCCAAAGCTTCGCGCGCCTGCGCCTCCAGCACATCACGGGCACGGGCCTGAAGCTCGTTTGCGGTGTCCTCATCGACGCCATCGATCACCAACAGTTCGTCAACCTCGACATATGCGACCTCGTCAAGATTGGTGAAGCCCTCGGACACAAGAAGCTGGGCAAAGAACTCGTCCAGATCCAGATTATTCATAAAGAGGCGCGTACGCTCTTCGAATTCTTTCTGGCGACGCTCGCTGTCCTCGGCTTCGGTCATGATGTCGATATCGAGCCCGGTCAGCTGCGAAGCAAGACGCACGTTCTGACCGCGACGACCGATAGCAAGGCTAAGCTGCTCTTCGGGTACGACAACCTCGATGCGCTCTGCCTCTTCATCAAGGACAACCTTGCTGACCTCAGCAGGCTGAAGCGCGTTGACGAGAAATGTCGGCTGATCCTCATTCCAAGGGATAATGTCGATTTTTTCGCCTTGCAGCTCGTTCACAACGGCCTGCACACGGCTGCCGCGCATACCGACACAGGCGCCAACAGGATCAATTGAGTTGTCAAAGGAAATGACCGCGATTTTGGCGCGCGAACCGGGATCACGGGCCACGGCCTTTATCTCGATGATGCCATCGTAGATTTCGGGAACTTCCATTTTGAATAGTTCCGCCATGAACTCAGGCGCAGTACGGCTGAGGAAAATCTGCGGGCCCCGCGCCTCGCGGCGAACGTCCTTGATAAAGCAACGGATGCGGTCGTTGGGGCGATACGCCTCGCGCCCGATCTTTTCGTTGCGGCGCAGGATCGCCTCGCCACGGCCTACGTCGACGATGACGTTGCCATATTCCTCGCGCTTGACGACACCGTTGATGATGGTGCCCGCGCGGTCTTTGAACTCTTCGAACTGGCGATCACGCTCTGCTTCGCGGACCTTCTGCAAGATAACCTGCTTGGCGGATTGCGCGGCGATACGGCCCATGTCCACGGGCGGCACTTCCTCGACAAAGGTGTCGCCGACTTTCGGATCCTCAAGATACTGTTTCGCCTGCTCGACGGTCATTTCGGCCTGATAGTTTTCAAGCTCTTCCTCGTCGACCACGGTACGGACACGGGTGAAATGGGCGCGACCAGTCTTGCGGTCGATGGCCACACGGATGTCCATCTCTGCGCCGTAGCGCGATTTGGCGGCGCGGGCGAGACTCTCTTCCATGGCCTCGATCACGAGGATGGGGTCGATCATCTTTTCGCGTGCCACCGCTTCGGCGGTTTGCAAGAGCTCAAGCTGGTTCGCAGAGGTGATTGCCATTGTCTTTAGTCCTCCTGGGGCCCGTCGGCCTCGATGTCGTCGAAGCTGTCTTCGTTCAGAACGCCCGCATCTTTGCGCGCCTTCAACATGTCTCGGATAAGCTCGTCCGTCAGGACAAGCTTGGCATCAGTCAGCCAGTCAAACTGCAGCCCGACGGTGCCTTCTTCGATATTGATCAGAACCTCGTCACCTTCGACGCCAGTCAAAACACCCTTAAAGCGTTTGCGACCGTCGATCAGATCCTGCGTCTCAAGTTTGGCCTCATAGCCCTCAAACTCCTCAAAGTCCTTGAGCCGGGTCAGCGGCCGGTCGATACCGGGGCTGGACACTTCGAGCGTGTAAGCGTCAAGGATCGGGTCCTCTACATCCAGAACCGCGCTGACAGCGTTGGAGATCTGGGCGCAATCGTCCACTTCGATGCCGCCATCTGCGCGCTCTGCCATGATCTGAAGCGTGGCCGTCTTGCCACCCATCAGGCGAACACGCACAAGTTCATAGCCCATGTCCTCGATCACCGGGGTGATGATTTCGGCCATACGGCGGTCCATTGCGGTCTTGGCGATCAGGTCGTTGCTCATGAGTCTTTCAAGCACAAAAAAACGGGCGCGCGGCCCGTTGGAATTTCCCGGTGGAGCCTTCGGGTGAACCCGGCGGCGCCGCTGTTGATGGGCATATACGCCCGATGGGGTAAGACTGCAAGCCCCATGGCCGTGGATTCTGCAGTCTCACGCCAGCCTTGCTCTTATACACTAGCCAGACATCGCTGCCTTGCGTGCTTTGTCGATGTTCACACGCACACGCGGCAGGCGGCGAAGGATCAATAGAGCCGGGCAATCCGATCCATTGCGCGCACGAGTTCCTCGCTGATACCCGGCTCGGACAAGGCATGCCCTGCCATACCGATGATGCGCAGGTCCACCCGTGGCCACAAACCGGCCAGTCGATACGCCGAATCGGGCGGACAGATCATGTCGTAGCGACCCTGCACGATGATGCCGGGGATATCCGCAATTCTCGGCATGTTGTCATAAATATAGCCATCCTGCCCAAGAAAGCCGCCATGCCGGAAATAATGATTTTCCAACCTAGCAAAGGCGCGCGCGTATTCCGCAGGGCTGTCACCGCCCTGCCCATTTGAATGAACCGTCGCAAGCGCGTTTTCCCAACTGCTCCACGCTTTGGCGTAGCGCACCTCCTCGGCACGATCGCCAGAAAACAGTCGCCTGTAATAGGCGCCGATCATGTCGTCGCGCTCATCCTCAGGCACGAGAGACTGAAAGCGTTTCCAGGTCTCGGGCCAAAAGCGCCCGGCACCACCGCCATAGAACCAGTCCAGCTCTGCCTTGGTCATGGTAAAAACGCCACGCAGTACCAGATGCTTAACCGGCACAGGATGGGACTGTGCATAGACCAGCGCCAGCGTCGCACCCCAGCTACCACCAAAGACAACCCATGAGTCAATGCCCAGCGCCTCGCGGATACGCTCGATATCGGTCACAAGATGCCATGTCGTATTGTTCTCAACACTGGCATGGGGCTTGGACCGGCCACAGCCACGCTGATCAAACAGGATGATCCGGTAATAGCGCGGATCGAAATAGCGCCGCATCGCCGGGCTGCATCCGCCACCTGGACCACCATGCAGCACGACGACGGGAATGCCGGTTTCATTGCCGGATTGTTCGACATAGATCTGGTGCCCATCGCCCACATCCATCATTCTGCGATCGAAGGGCTCGATCGAAGGGTGTAGAAATTGCGTTGCGCTTTTTTGGCCCGAGAATTTATCCATGCCGACCTATATAGGGTGATTACGGCAATTGAGCACATGGAGAGCAGAATGCAACCCGCTCCGACCACGATAGACCCCGCTGAGGTCGCCAAATTTGAGGCAATGGCCGCCGAATGGTGGGATCCAGAGGGCAAGTTCAAGCCGCTGCACATGCTGAACCCTTGCCGTCTCGATTATATCACGGGACAGATTGCCGCAGAATTTGACCGGGATCTGGCAAAGGACATGCCGTTTGCTGGGCTTCGCATCCTCGACATAGGCTGTGGTGGCGGATTGCTGAGCGAACCGATGGCCCGGCTTGGTGCAGAGGTGACAGGCGCGGATGCCGCGGCGGGCAACATCCCGGTCGCGCAGGTTCATGCCGTCCAATCAGGTCTGACCATCGACTACCGCCACACCAGCGCCGAGGCGCTGGCAAAGGCCGGCGAGACATTCGATGTGGTTTTGAACATGGAAGTGGTGGAGCATGTCGCCGATCCGCTGGCCTTTCTGACGGCGTGCCGCGCGTTACTAAAACCCGGCGGCCTGCATCTCTGTTCCACCATAAATCGCAATCCCAAAAGCTTTGCCGTCGCAATCTTGGGGGCGGAATATGTGATGCGTTGGCTGCCAAAAGGCACGCATGAATGGAGCAAGTTCATCACACCAGATGAGCTATGGCAGTTGCTACAACAGGCAGGAATGGACCCGGTCGACAAGAAGGGCTTTGTGTTTCACCCGATAAGCTGGACATGGTCGCTTTCGGATCAGGATCTGAGCGTAAATTATGTAACGGCAAGCCTGAAACCCAGCTGACCTTTATGCATCGCCTTCGAGTTTGAGCCGCAATTCCCGCAGCACCGGCAGCGTGGCACGGAATTTTGCGTCACCCAGATCTGCGACCATGTCCCCGATGACAGGTGTGATTGCCGAAATCGCGGCATCGCGTGCCTTTACACCGGCGGGGCTAATGGACACCATTTTGCGTCTTGCATCGTCCCAATCCGGCCGGATGTGCACGTACCCGGCCCATTCCAGCTTGTTCAGGGTATTTGTCATAGCTCCACGCGTGACATGAAAACTCCGCGCAAGCTGCGCCGGGCTTCGCTCGTCTCCGGCGCGCGCCAAATGGTTGAGTACCGAGAAATGAGAGATTTCCATGCCCTTGGGCAGCACCTTGCTCAACTTGGCGCGGATAAGCTGCTCTGTCGTAAGCACTTCACTAAAAAAAGTGACGGCAAGGGAATGAATGGAATTTTCCGTCATAGGGGGTCTTTGTATGGCCTCTGAGCGTTCAACGACGGAATGCGATTGCGCGCCTGCTTGACCTCATTACATTCCACGTCAACCAATAGCACACAGGGATCGCCTGCTGCATCTGCCAATACGTCACCCCATGGGCCCACGGCAAGGCTGTGACCATGGGTCCTGCGTTCTTTGCCCGTTGATGCGGCATGTGTGCCGGTTTGCGCTGGCGCCAGAACGTAGCAACCATTCTCGATTGCACGAGCCCGCAAAAGACTTTCCCAGTGGGCAGCACCCGTAACCGGAGAGAACGCCGACGGCACGGTCAGGATCTCTGCACCAGCGCTGGCCAGTGTACGGTAAAGCGCGGGAAACCGAACATCGTAGCATATGGTCAGACCAATTTGGCCAAGGGGCGTAGGGCAGAGCACCGCCCGGTCACCGGGCCTGTAGCCTGCCGATTCGCGATAGCTTTCTGTTTCGGATACGGTGACATCGAACATGTGGATCTTGTCATACCATGCCGCGATGTCCCCATTTGGGTCGATCAGAAAGGATCGGTTGGCGAAACGGCCATCGGGATCATCGGTTTTGAGCGCCAGCGAACCGATAAGAAGCCAGATGTTCAGGTTGGCGGCCTCCTGTCGCAGCGCGGCGAGAGTGATGTCCTTATCCTGATTGCGCAACACGGACATCTGGTGCGGGCGACTGGCCGACACGCAATTCGTCACCTCAGGCGTCAGCACGATATCCGCCCCGGCCCCCGCTGCCTGCCGGACCAGATCAAGGGTCACGGGCAGGTTGGCCGCCGGATCATCACTACTATTGAGCTGGACAAGACCGGCTTTCATGCGGATAGCAGAGCATCCAGCTTGCCAGCCCGATCGAGCGCGTACAGCTCATCACAACCGCCCACATGGGTGCCATCGATGAAAATCTGCGGCACCGTGCGTTTGCCATCTGCGCGTTCGATCATCTCGGGCTTGCGATCAGGGTCGCTCAGCACGTCAATTTCGGTAAAGTTGGCACCCTTTTGCGACAACAGCCGCTTGGCCGCGTGACAGAAACCGCAGAGCGGGGAAGAATAGATTTCGACAGTCATGTGATCCACCTTTTGCCTGTTTGATGGCAATCTAGGTGTCCTTGGCCGCGCGCGCCAGTGTCAGGATACACACACGCGCCGCCCCCGCCGCGTGGCAGGCCTGAGTACAAACCGAAAGCGTGGCACCTGAAGTCATCACATCATCGACAATCAGTACAGGCCGATCACGCATCAGGTGCCTGCGACGCGGATGGGCAATGATGGCGTCCTGCAGCGTTGCGAACCGGGTATCGGCGCCAAGCCCCCTGAGTGAGGGCGTGCGTTTACGGCGTAACAACAGATCCGGGCAACAGTCATGCCCAGTTTCACGAGCCAGCGCCTGTGCAAGCAAAGAAGACTGGTTGAACCGTCGCTGCAAAAGGCGCAGCCGGTGCAGTGGAACAGCCGTGACAAGCGTATCATCCGTCAAAATTGGACGGGCGGCCTGAATCATCCAGCGGGTCGCGAGCCGGATTATATCATGCCGGTCCCCATGCTTAAGAGCGATCACAAGACGTCGGGCATTGTCATGATAGAGCAGCGCCGCGCGCCCTTGTGCCCACGGCCGCGCAATCCGCAGACACGCATCACAATGCTCTACCCCGGCACCCGGAACCCCAGGGAGCGGGACACCACACGTATCGCAGACCAGCCCGGATATCACCGGCGTGTCGCGCCAGCAGGGCCCGCACAGACCGTGATCACTTTCAACAAAGCCCCCACAAAGGGTGCATCGTGGCGGGTAAACCAAGTGGATTGCCGTTTGAATTGCCGCGTGCAGCATTCTATCTCTCTTCACATGTCTCGTAGCCTGACCGACAGAACCGCACTTTTGCGAAACCGCCGCCGCGCTGGCGACCCGCGGGACCTGTTCTTGCATCATGCCGCCATCGAGGAGGTCGAGGATCGGCTCTCTTTGGTTAACAAATCCTTTACCGCGCCCCTTGTGATCGGTGGTTTTCCGGATTTGTGGCAACAGCATTTTCCCGAAGCGCTGCATATCGAGGACAGCGACACGCTTGGCATTCCAGAAGAGGCGCACGACCTGATCATTCATGCACTATGCCTGCATTGGGCCGATGACCCGGTAGGGCAGTTGATCCAGGCCCGGCGCGCGCTTCGTCCTGACGGGCTGTTTCTTGGCGTGTTCTTTGGCGGACAAACCTTGCACGAGTTGCGCAGTGCTCTGGCGCAGGCGGAGTCGGATCTGCGCGGCGGGCTATCACCCCGCGTTGCCCCAATGGGAGAGATCAGGGATCTGGGCGCATTGTTGCAGCGAGCAGGGTATGCCCTGCCAGTGGCGGACAGTTTTACGCTAACCGCATCCTATGCAGATCCCTTGGCCCTGATGCGCGATCTGCGCGCAATGGGAGAGGCCAACGCATTGTCGACCCGGCCGCGGCACTTTATGCGGCGAGACATTTTAGCAAAGGCCTGTGAAATCTATACCGCCTCCTACCGCTCCCCGGATGGGCGCGCACCTGCAACATTTGAGATCATCACACTTACTGGATGGGCTCCAGCAGAGACCCAACAAAAGCCATTAAAGCCCGGATCTGCGGCAACACGTCTCGCAGAGGCTCTTGGAACGCATGAAAAGCCGCTCAAAGATTGACGAACGCGCCAGAGCCTTTATGTCCTGCTTGATCAGAAAAACAACAAAGAGCGACCCGTTATGTTCGATGCGCAAGAAAAAATAGCGACCTGCCCCGTTCACGCGCCAAGCGATCATCCTGCCATTCCCAAGGCAAAGACTGGCGTTCTTTTGGCTAATCTGGGCACACCCGATGATTATTCCTATTGGTCAATGCGCCGCTATCTCAACGAGTTCCTCTCGGATCGCCGGGTGATCGACTATTCCCCGTGGCTATGGCAGCCGCTTTTGCAGCTTGTGATCCTGTCAAAGCGTCCATTCACCAGCGGTGAGGCCTACAAATCCATCTGGAACGAAGAGCAGGGCGAAAGCCCGCTTATGACGATCACGCGCAACCAAACGGAAAAGCTGGCAGCCGAGTTGCAGGAAAAGCACGGTGACGACCTCATGGTCGACTTCTGCATGCGTTACGGCAATCCATCGACCAAATCCAAGGTCCGCAAGATGACCGAGGCGGGCTGCACGCGCATTCTGTTCTTCCCGCTTTATCCGCATTACGCCGGTGCCACCTCTGCGACCGCAAACGATCAGTTCTTTCGTGCATTGATGGACGAGACATGGCAGCCCACGGCGCGCACGGTCGAGCCGTATTTCGAAAGCCCGGCCTATATCGAGGCATTGGCGCAATCAGTCGAAGAGGCATATGCCAAGGCAGAGGATCGGCCCGAGATCCTTGTCGTGTCCTATCACGGAATGCCCCAACGTTATCTTAGGCAAGGTGATCCCTATCACTGCCAGTGCCAGAAAACGACGCGCCTGCTGAAAGAGCGGTTGGGCTGGGACGACACCCAGATCACCACCACATTCCAGTCTGTTTTTGGCCCCGAAGAATGGTTGCGCCCCTACACCGTGGAACATGTGGCAAAGCTTGCCGAAGAGGGCAAAAAGAAAATCGCTGTAATGGCCCCCGCATTTTCTGCCGACTGCATCGAAACGCTGGAAGAGATCAACGAAGAGATCAAAGAAAGCTTTGAAGAGGCCGGGGGCGAGGAGTTTTTGTACATTCCCTGCCTGAATGACAGCCCGGCACATATCAAGGCGCTGACCCATATCATTGAAACGAACCTGAAAGGTTGGGTCGACTGATTTCTCGGACACAGATTTGCAGACACAAAAAAGGCAGCGGAAACCGCTGCCTTTTTCGTTATTCGATGATCGGGACGATTAGTCAGCGGCGACAGCAGCTGCTACGATGGCCAGCAGGACCAGCGGGATCCAGACGCCAGCAGCCGAAGAGCTTGCATTCGCTTCTTCAACGACGACGGGCGCTTCCATCATGGGCTCTTCGATGTTGCCAGCAAAGCCAGCGGTTGCAGCAGCAGAAAACGCAGCGGCGAGAACGAGTTTCTTCATGTTATCCTCCAGATGTAGGCCTGCCGTCCACAAGACAGCACGCGCCCAAGACTTTCCTAGTAGGATATGTCTAAGCAGCAAAACCGGGCTATTGCAAACTGATCTTGCGGGCTGCACCGCAGAAACGGCCCCTTTTTCGTCAAATAAGCAACACTTGGGTGCCAACTTTCGTGATTCCGAAAAGTTCTTCGATATGCTCGTTGTACAGCCCGATGCAACCATTCGAAGACCGGCGCCCGATCTTGCGTGTGTCATGGGTGCCGTGAATGCGGTAATACGTCCAGCTGAGGTAAAGCGCATGTGTGCCAAGCGGGTTATCCGGGCCTGGCGGCACATAAGGTGGCCAGTCAGGATTGCGCTTGAGCATAGATGGTGTCGGCCGCCAATCCGGTCCGACGACCTTGCGCACAACGGTGGTACGGCCACGCCGCGTCAGGTCTTCGGTTAGCGGGACACTGGATGGGTAAAGTTTGTATGTCTGACCATCCTCGCTCCAGAAATGAAGGGCACGGGAAGAAATATCCACGAGCACAGCACCATTGTTAAGGTTCGAGAAGTAGGGCCGCCAGTCAAGCGATCTGAAGCTAGAGATATTGCGGCGCACCGTTTCGGTGACCTCGCGTTCGATCTCTGTCGTTTCGGTGCCATCCACGCTCTGAGCCAGCGCGGGCAGGCCGATGGACGCGGCTGTCCCCGCCATAAAGGCGCGGCGGCTTACCGTTTTATGTATCTTTGCCATGGGTCTTTCTCCGTCTGAAGCCACATGAAGTGTGGTGCGATCATATGGCCGGAAAGCCTCAGTCGCAATTCAAACCCGGCTCAATTGACGAGGATCCGCGCAAGTGGGTTTGAATCGCAACGCAGGGACGGTAAACGGGATAAACACGTTTATTTCGTCTGGCGGACCCAAATGACACGCATCTTCAGCTTGCTCCTATCGGCCCTTTTTCTCTTGTCGGCATGTGCCACGCCGCCACCTCCGCCGCAGATTGGCGCGGATGGCAAGCCTCTGCCGAGGGTGTATCGGATCAGCCCCGGCAGCACTGCGCGGATACAATTCCGCATGCTCGATTCTGTAAATTCGCTGCGGGAGGCGGGTGGTCTTACCCCGGTTGAGCTTAACGCGCAGCTCAATGCAGCTGCCGCAACCCATTCGCAAGACATGGCAGTTCAGAACCGTCCCTGGCATTTCGGCTCAGACGGGTCTTCGCCTATCCAGCGCATCCAGCGGGTTGGGTATACCGGCGAACTGGTGGGCGAGACGATATCAGAGACCTATGAGACTGAGTTGGAAACCCTTGCGGCCTGGATGGAAGATCCAGCGACACGGCAGGTGATCATGGCACCTGATGCCCGCAACATGGGGTTCGCATGGCTTCAGGAAGATAATGGCAAGCTGTGGTGGACACTGGTGATGGGCAAATAGACCCTACACCTCACGGGTAGATCGAAATCGGCGTGCCGTCCCTGACCATCGCGTAGATATCTTCCATCTCACGGTCCTTGACGGCAATACAGCCAGCTGTCCAATCCGGCCCGAGCCCTCGTTTCTTGAGGTTGGGCCGACCATGGATGAAAATATCCCCACCGGGCTTTTTCCCTGCGGCGCGTGCACGTGCAATATCTTGTGCATTGGGATAGGAAATCCCGATTGAAAGATGAAACGCGCTGTTGGGATTGCGCCGGTCGATCCTGTATTCACCCTCTGGCGTCTTACCATCACCTTCGAACTGCTTGTGGCCTTCGGCAGAAAAGCCAAGCTCGACCTTGTAAGTTTTCAGCACCTCATCGTGGTGCAAAAGATACATCTTGCGCGCCTCTTTATAGACAAGAACGCGGGTCACTTGGGGACCATTATAAGTTTTGAATTTAGACCCGCATCCCGCTACCACGGCTAGGGACAGGATCATCATCACACATTTCACAAGACGCATCAGGTTTGCTCGATTTAGCTGCTCTTTTTTGTGCCTTCTATCCTGTTACCGCGCATCGGTCACCGAGGATTTCACGCTTTGGGTGACTTTCGCGTGAACTGCGCCACCAATTCCACATGCGACGACCAGCGGAACTGATCCACCGGGCGGACATGATCCAGCGTATAGCCGCCAGCACACAGGGTCGCGGCATCCCGCGCAAACGTGACCGGGTTGCAGGAAACATACGCGATCTTACCAATTGCGGCCTGCGCCAGATGCATACATTGCGCATCTGCGCCCGCTCGCGGCGGATCTAGCACGACGGCATCAAAGCGCAGCAGATCCTCATGGATGACAGGCTGGCGAAAAAGGTCGCGAACCTCTGTCGTGACCTGCTTGAGACCTTCAGACTTGCGCCAAGCGTGATCGAGGGCTTCTGTCATGGCTCGACTGCCTTCGACCGCGTGAACCGCAGACCCCCGGGCGAGCGGCAGGGCAAAGGTGCCGCACCCGGCGAAAAGATCCAGCACATGAACAGAGCCGCTGACAATATCCTGAACGGCCGCAATCAGAGCGGACTCTGATGACTTGGTCGCCTGAAGAAATCCGCCGGGCGGAGGCACGACCCGGATATCGCCAAAGACCTGATATGGCGGGCGGCGGGTCACGACGGTTTCATCTTCCCACGTCAGGCGCGCCAAATCGTGGTCATCAGCCAATGCAGCAAGCGTCATCCGCAACGCTTCATCGAGTGGTTTGCCCCCGGTTACCTGAAGATCAAGACCCGATTCCGACAACGTTGCTGCGACGCTGAGCTCACCCTTTCGAATGCCACCTGCGATGGCAAGTGCCTCTGCAACGGGCAACGCTTTCATCAGGCCCGGCTCCAACAGGCGGCAATCAGGGATCTCCACAAGGACATCTGACGCCCGCGCATGAAACCCCGCAAGCGCCCCTTTCTTGGTGCGCCGCGCAGAGAATGTTGCACGGCGACGTGAGGCGGCAGGTGCCGTGAAAATCGGCTCTAATTCGGCCTCAAGCCCATGTGCTGCCAGTGCGCGGCTTACTGTTTCGGTTTTCCAGCCGGCAATGAGCTTGTCCGAGCCATGCTGAAGCTGGCAGCCACCACAAGATTTGAAATGTCGACAGGGCGGTGCCACACGATCAGATGACGGATCGACAATCTTGACGTTGCAGAGCGTTTGTCCGTCGAGGTCCCCTGTCACGCGCTCTCCCGGCAGGGTGAGGGGCGCATAAACAGGCCCTTCGGCAATGCCGTCACCATGATGGCCAAGACGTTGGATTTTTACCTCTGTCATTGTCTACTCCGCCGCCTCGTCCACATTCAGAAATCCACCCGATTGCCGCGCCCAGAACCGTGCATAAAGTCCGCCCTGCGCCAACAGCTCCTGATGGTCGCCTTCTTCCACAATTTGACCCTGATCCAGCACAATGATGCGATCCATCTGCGCAATTGTGGACAGGCGATGCGCAATGGCGATGACGGTCTTACCCTCCATCATACCATAGAGAGTGGTCTGAATCGCCGCCTCTACCTCGCTATCCAGCGCACTGGTCGCTTCATCCAAAAGAAGGATGGGCGCATTCTTTAGGATGGCGCGGGCCAATGTAATCCGCTGACGTTGCCCACCCGACAGCTTTACGCCACGTTCGCCCACATGCGCATCATACCCGATCCGCCCCTCTGGATCGGCCAGATCAAGAATGAAGTCATGCGCCTCAGCCTTTTGCGCGGCGGCAATCATGTCTGCCTCTGTCGCATCCGGGCGCGCATAAAGAAGGTTATCGCGCACGGAACGGTGCAAAAGCGAGCTATCCTGTTGCACCATGCCAATCTGATCACGCAGGCTGTCCTGCTTAACCTTTGAGATGTCCTGCCCGTCAATCAGGATGCTCCCCCTCTCAGCGTCATAAAATCGCAAAAGAAGCTTTACGAGAGTCGATTTCCCGGCACCCGACCGACCAACGAGACCGATTTTTTCACCCGGATTTATGGTAAGCGTCACATGATCCAGACCACCACTTGGCCGTCCAAAATGATGCGAGAGATCACAGATCTCGATCCTACCCTCAGTCAGTTCCAGCGGTTTTGCATCGGGGGCATCCACAAGCTCGATAGGCTGTGCAATCGTTTCCATCCCCTCGGCCACCACACCCAGCTGGCGAAAGAACGAAGACAACGCCCACATGATCCAGCCCGTCATCGCATTGAGCCGCAAGGTAAGCGCAGTAGCCGCCGCAACCACACCAACGCTTGCCTCGCCGGTTGACCAAAGCAGGATCGCCCAGCCAACGACACCAACGATCAGGAGCCCGTTCAACGCCACGAGCGTCACATCCATGGTGGTGTAGATCCGCATTTCAGCCTGAAAGGTACGCCGCGCCAGTTCAATGGCTTCACCAGCATAATCCACTTCGCGAGAGCGATGGGCAAAAAGCTTTACCGAGTGGATGTTGGTATAGGCATCCACGACCCGCCCGGTGACCCAGCTGCGGGCATCCGACGCCGCCTTTGACGCAGGGCCAACGCGGCGCATCACCCACCGAACCAGCAGGATATATAGACCCAACCAAACCATAAGCGGCAAAATCAGGCGTAGATCTGCACCCCATAGCAAAAGCGCCGCGCCCACCACATA
This sequence comes from Roseovarius sp., assembly GCA_965656855.1. Taxonomy (GTDB): domain Bacteria; phylum Pseudomonadota; class Alphaproteobacteria; order Rhodobacterales; family Rhodobacteraceae; genus Roseovarius. The sequence continues at coordinate 33,217 of CBFHML010000097.1, read as the reverse complement.
GGCGAGTGAAAACGTAATGGCGTCGAAAACCTGAAACACCGCCTCACCCGCAGCTGGAGGTGTCTGCATAATGCGGTTGGCGATGCGACCAGCAAAATCATTCTCGAACCAACCAACAGATTGGTTGAGCACATGGCGATGCGCCCGCCAGCGTATCAAAGTCCCGAAATTGGGCATGACCGCATTGTTGAGCAGCAGCACATCCAGCGCCTGAACCAGCGGACGCAGAACGAGGATAAAGACAGCCACAGCCAAGATTTCGGTGCCATACTCGGCCCAGACCTCTTTCGGGTTGCCGGACAGGATATCGACCAGCCGCCCCATGTAATAAATCAGACCCACTTCGATCGCGGCGACGACAATTGACATCATCCCGGTTAGCCAAAACACCCGTCGAAACGGGACCATATAGGCCCGCATAAAGGGCCAGAGGCGCGTAGGTGGTCGTGACTCTTCGGCGTAGTCACAATAAGGATCGACAAGATTTTCAAAGAATTTGAACATGCAGGTCAATCCCTGTTCAGCAGGCTGTCGCGGTCCAGTTGAAAACCCGACGCGATCCAGGCCTGTTCCAATACCTTGAGCCTTGCGCCCAGTTCAGGCCCCGAAAACGCGGGCATCAGATCACCAGCCTTCACCGGGAAAGAGGCCTCTGCGCCGCGGGTTATATCAACCAGAGCTGCCTCTGACACCGGCTGTTCCATCAAGGCGGAACGCAAAAGGAGGGCATCCCGCCCCCGCTCTGGCCCAAGCCGATACCCAAGCTCGCCCGGCTGCGCACTGCCCAGCGCCCCGGCGCGGATATCTGCAAAGGCGCGCGTCTCTGCCCGGCTCAGGCGCAGGTTCTTGTCTACAACATCCCCACCAAGAGCGGCCAGACGGCGGATGGGATCAGCAGGGATATTCAGGCTCTGTTCGATATGAACAAGCACCGAAAGCGCCATATCCATAGCCCCGGGCACCGCGTGATGCAAAACTCCGGACTGGCTCATAGCAGCGACCGCTGGTGCAGGGTCTCGCGCAGACAAAAGCTTGCGTATCTCTGCACCGATCCGTTCCTTGGACAGCCCATCGATGCCATCCGCGAGTGCTGCGCACGCCGCAAGCCCCTCGGGATCAAGCCCGCCAGCATCGCCGTACCAAGCATAGAACCGAAAGAAGCGCAGGATACGCAGATAATCCTCGCGAATCCGCGTCTCTGCATCATCTATAAATCGGATACGTCGTGCAGCGATATCGCCAAGACCGCCCAACGGATCAAGCACAGTGCCATCACGCTGGGCATAAAGCGCATTGACCGTAAAATCACGGCGGCGCGCATCGCTGGCAATATCCGTTGCAAAGGCCACAACCGCGTGACGCCCATCCGTTTCGACATCCTTGCGAAACGTGGTCACCTCAAAAGATGTGCCATCAACGATGACCGTCACAGTGCCATGCTCGATCCCTGTTGGAACAGGCTTTAGCGCCGCGGCGTGCGCTAGCGCGATAACACGGTCTGGATGCGCATCTGTCGCAATATCCACATCGCCCACAGGCTCGTTCAACAGCGCGTTGCGCACGCAACCGCCAACCATATATGCGGCATGTCCGGCATCTTCGAGCATGGCACACACCGCCTGCGTGGATGGTGCCGTGATCCAGTCAGCTGAAATGCGGGTCATTTTGCGGCCGCATCGGCAAGCGAGCGAAGGATACGCGCCGTCGCGCCCCAGATGTAATATGGGCCATATGGAACAGCGAAATAATAGCGTCGGGCCCCACGCCAACGGCGATGCTGAACCCCGAACCGGGCCGCATCCAGCAAATGCGCGAGCGGGACAGAAAACACCTCTTCGACTTCACCAGCCTCTGGTCGGGGCGTGAACGGCGCGCGCACCCGCCCCAGAATGGGCGTCATGAGAAAATTCGTGACTGTTTCATGCGAAGACCATTGCCCCAGAACCTCGACATTGTCGGGATGCAGGCCGATCTCTTCAGAGGCCTCTCGTAAGGCCGCTGCCATTATATCCGCATCGCCCTCATCCTGCTTGCCACCCGGAAACGCGACTTGACCGGGGTGGTGTTTGAGAGCGGACGAGCGTTTCGTAAGCCAGACACGTGCAATTCCATCGACGATTTCTATCGGCACAAGCACACCTGCAGGGCGCAGTTTCCGCCCTTCCGGCAGGACGGTTTCCGGGTTGAGATCGTAATCCGACGAACAGGCACGCGGCTGAGCCAGCGCCCGCAGGATCGGAGTGAGCGGATCAGTTGTCATGATCCCCGCCCGATGGCGTCTCTGCCCCTAAACTGGCAGGGTCGAGCCTGTAATGCGCGCCGCAGAACTGACAATCAGCAGTGACGATCCCATCGTCTGTTGTCATCTCGGCGATATCCTCGGCAGGGTAAATCGACAGGCTTTGACGTAGACGCTCCTCAGAGCAGGTACAGCCAAACCGGATCGGCTGCATGTCAAAGACGCGCGGCGCCTCTTCGTGAAAGAGCCGCACAAGAAGATCCGCCGGCGAGACCGAAGGCCCGATCAGTTCAGGATCCTCAACCGTGTCAAGAAGCGTGTTGGCGCGAGTCCAATTCTCGTTGTCATCATCATCACCAACGATATCAGATGCGGTCAGCAATCCGTTTTCACCGCTTCCGCCACCATTGGCAAAGGGCGATGCTTTGGGCATGTGCTGCAACAAGACGCCGCCAGCGCGCCACTGCTCTGGTTCACTACGCCCTTTCGTTTTGGCAAAGCTGAGTGCAAAGCGGGTCGGCAGTTGCTCCGACTGGGCAAAGTAGGATTCCGCACAGGAGGTCAGGCTACCACCCGCAATCGGGGTAATGCCCTGATACGGCGCCATGTCCTTACCCTGGTCGATCATCACAGCGAAATAGCCTTCGCCAACCTGGGTGAAAGGCGCAGCACTTGTGATGCGATCACGGTCAAAGCTGGCATAGGCACGGATGCGCGCCGGCTCGCCCTCTTCGGTCGGGGCAAAGTAGTCTGTGGCGATCATTCGCACGGCACCCTGGCTTTTGACCTGAAGGGATAATTTCCAGCGCAGTTTGATTGTCTGGCCGATGAGGCACGTCAAAAGCGCCATCTCGGCGATCAACGCCTCGACCTGCGGCGGATAGTCATGCTGAGACAAGATATTGTCCAACGTCCCATCAAGCCGGGCGACACGGCCTCTGATGTCGGAATTATCAAGCTGGAACGGAAGGATCGTGTCGTCCCAAGCGATTTTCTGTCCAAGTGTCATAGGGGTTTCCTTGTGCGCCGGTGGTTGGCATACCGCATCTACATATACGCAACAAGCCACGGGCCAAGGGGATAGGATGAGACGATTTGGCAGACCGCCCGTAAAAACGCAGCGTTATCGGCCCCGGCCGGGTGCCTACGCGATCTTGTTGCGAGATCGGCGCATTCTGTTGACGCATCAAGAAGACCCGATTCCGGAATTCCAGCTTCCGGGCGGTGGGATTGATCCGGGCGAGTCGCCTTTGCAAGCGCTGCATCGCGAGGTTTTCGAGGAAACCGGCTGGTCCATGACCCGGCCCCGCCGGTTGGGGGCTTTCAGGCGGTTTGCCTATATGCCGGAATATGATCTTTGGGCAGAAAAAATCTGCCTGATTTATCTTGCCACGCCGGTTCGGTCACTTGGTCCACCAGCCGAGCCTGGCCATCATGCCGTTTGGCGTACCCCCCGAGATGCCGCGGCCCTTGTCGGCAATCCCGGTGATCGGCATTTTCTCACAGCCCTGCTGAACCAGGGTATTTAAAGTCTAACAACGCAGCCGAAACATCGTCGGCAAACGTCTGTGTGCCTGTAAATTCGGATAGCGCCCAGACAATCGACTCCAGAAAGGCGAGGCCGTGGCAATGCTGAAGCTGAGTCAGAAGTCTCCCCAGACCATCATCGCCAAGCTGAAAGCCGCCCGGGTCCGTGCATTCGCCAATCCCATCTGAATGGATCAAGAGGCGATCACCGGGCGCAAGCTGAATTTCGAATTGTTGGTACTCTGCGCCATCGATCAGGCCGACCGGCAGACCCCCGGTCCCGACGAATTCCACTTTTCCGCCACGACGCAAGATGGCGGGGCTTGGATGACCCGCTTGCACCATGGTCACCAGACCGTTGCTTAGGTCCACATCTGCAAGCAAAAGAGTGAAGTAATGTTCTGTCTCAATTTCACCTAAAAACATCCGATTTAGAAGAGCAACTGTCTCTCTTGGAGGGCGCGGGCGATATGTTCCGTTCGGCCCCGCGACAAGCGCGATATTTTGATCGGGCGACGTCGCAGAAAGATACCCGGCCAGCCGCGCCGTCATGAGTGCGGAACTGATCCCGTGACCAGATACATCGATGGCGTAAATACCAATGCGCTCGGGCGCGACGGGAAAGGCGCCGACGAGATCACCACCCACATGCCCTGCAGAACGCAAAAGCAACGAGAGCTCGGCAATGCCAAAATCCTGAAAGCGGGCGGTAACCAATGATTGCTGAAGTTTACGCGCCTCCAGCAGATCGCTATCCAGCGAATCATAAAGTGTCTGAAGCTCGCCGAGCGTGGATTCAATGACGCGGTTTTTCTCTGATAATTGTCGCTGCATTCGAATGATACGTTCACCCGCTGCGATGCGCGCGCGCAGTTCCGCAGGATTTACCGGCTTGGTCAGAAAGTCATCGGCACCCGCATCCAAGCCCAGCGCAACTTCTGCCTTCTCACTTTTTGACGTCAGCAAGATGAAATAGCCATAATTCTCGTGGCCCAGCGCACGGAACTCTCGGCAGAATTCAGGGCCTGTCATGCCCGGCATCATCCAGTCACTAAGCACAAGATCCGGCGGGCAGTGGCGACAGATATCAAGCGCCTCCACCCCGGAACCCGCCTCTCGCACTTCGAACCCCCATTTTTGCAAAAACGCACCGGCGATCCGTCGCTGAACAAGACTGTCATCAACGACAAGAACCGTCTGCAGCGTCGAGGCGTGAGAATCCAATGCGATCCTTTTCTTGCTATGGGAACCCAAAAATCACCTCTGAAATCACGTCGTGAAATCAGTGGGCCAACAAAATTAAGCGTCGGTGAATCCTCAAATTGTCCTTTTTCAAATGCAATCTTTTACGTCCTCTTAGGAAGAACGTGACAGCGTTGTGGAGAAAGGAGCATGACATGATCGACTGGGCTGTTGTTGGCATCCTGCAAGACGAGATCGGGCAAGACGCCTTTGAGGAAGTCGTGCAATTGTTCCTCGAGGAAATCAGTGCAGAGATCGAGGCGCTCACAACGGATGCGACGACGAAAGAGCTGGAGGCTCGGTTTCACGTGTTAAAGGGAAGCGCGGTTAATCTAGGGTTTGCAGAGTTCGCTAACCTGTGCGGCGCCGCAGAGACAGCCGCTGCTGCCGGCACCCCGACACCTTGCGATATCAGCATTATACTCCACAGTTACGAAACATCGAAGGAGGCGTTTCTATCCGGACTGAATTTGCAAAAAGCCGGGTGATCAGATGAGGAATTCAGCCAGAATAGTATCTGTGGTTATATCGCGATATTCAAACCCGATGGCCGTCATCTCTGCCTCTATGCGCGCAAAGTTGCCTGCGTCTTCCGTCTCTATGCCAATGAGCACTGAACCAAAATTGCGCGCTGATTTCTTGAGGTATTCAAAGCGTGCAATATCATCCTCTGGGCCAAGGATAGTCAGGAAATCCTTGAGCGCGCCGGGCCGCTGCGGCATCCGCAATATGAAGTACTTCTTGAGGCCGGCATATCGCTGTGCACGTTCCTTGACCTCGGGCAGGCGTTCGAAATCGAAATTACCCCCGGACGTGATGCAAACAAGCGTCTGTCCCTTGATGCTGTCGCGCAGATCCTTGAGAGCATCGACAGCAAGCGCGCCAGCTGGTTCAAGCACCATGCCCTCTACATTCAGCATTTCCAGCATGGTCGTGCAGATGCGGTCCTCTTGGATGGCAAGGACGTCGCTGGGAGCAACATCGCATAACCGCGCAAAGGTGCGCGCCCCGATCTGCGCCACGGCCGCACCATCAGCAAAGCTGTCAACATGCGGCAGCCGTGTCGGTTTGCCATGCGCAAGCGCTGCTGCCAGACAGGCACCACCGGCGGGCTCCACCAAGGTCAGGGGCACCGCAGGACCGAAATAGCTGCGTGTACCAGCGGACAGACCACCACCACCAACTGGCAGCACCACACGATCCGGCAGACGGCCAAGCTGCGCCTCGATCTCGACCGCGACAGAAGCCTGACCCTCGATCACGTCCTCATCATCGAAAGGCGACAGGAAATGGCCACCGGTTTCGGCACAATGGGCCTGCGCCGTTGCAAGCGTGTCATCAAAATAGTCGCCGACAAGACGGACCTTAACCTGATCACCGCCAAATTTACGGGTCTGTCCAATCTTTTGCTGTGGCGTAGTCACAGGCATGAAAATCGTGCCATGAACGCCAAAATGCCTGCACATGAAGGCGACGCCCTGCGCGTGGTTGCCGGCACTTGCACAGATGAAATGCGGTGTGTTTGTCCCCGCTGCCATGACCTTGCGCATGGCATTGAACGCGCCACGCAGCTTGTAAGAGCGAACCGGGCTTAGATCCTCTCGCTTGAGAAAGATCTCCGCCTCATAGCGAGCGGACAGGGTATCATTGCGTGCAAGCGGCGTCGGATCAAACACGGTACGCATCTGCGTTTCGGCGGCACGGGCAAGGGTTGCAAAATCTGTCATGGCATCCTGCTTGGCCGAATGCGCGCTCTGTGGCAAGGGGCTGTGGCCCACCGGTACCTTGCCGACATTGCGAAAACCGGCTAAGCGCCAAGCGAATTTGGCACGAAAAGGGGAAGACCATGGCTGCGCCCAAGAAAGTCGTTCTGGCCTATTCGGGGGGGCTTGATACCTCGATCATCCTGAAATGGCTTCAGACGGAATATGGCTGCGAGGTGGTGACATTCACCGCCGATCTGGGTCAGGGCGAAGAGCTTGGCCCTGCTCGCGACAAGGCCGAACTGCTCGGGATCGCCCCTGAAAACATTTACATCGAAGACATCCGCGAAGAATTCGTCCGCGATTTCGTCTTTCCGATGTTCCGCGCCAATGCCGTCTACGAGGGCCTCTACCTGTTGGGCACATCCATCGCACGACCGTTGATTTCCAAACGACTGGTTGAGATCGCCGCAGAGACGGGTGCGGACGCCGTGGCACATGGTGCGACCGGCAAGGGCAATGACCAAGTCAGATTTGAACTGGCGGCCTATGCGCTTAACCCTGATATCAAGGTCATCGCGCCCTGGCGGGTCTGGGATCTTTCCAGCCGTACCAAGCTGATTGATTTCGCAGAGAAGAACCAGATCCCGATCGCGACCGACAAACGTGGCGAAGCACCATTTTCCGTGGACGCAAACCTGCTGCATACCTCGTCTGAAGGCAAAGCACTGGAAGATCCCGCGGAAATGGCGCCCGAACACGTCTATCAGCGAACTGTACACCCAGAGGACGCGCCTGATACGCCTGAATATATCGAGATCGGTTTTGAAAAAGGCGACGCCGTCAGTATTGATGGTGAGGCAATGAGCCCGGCCACACTCCTGACCAAGCTCAACGAGCTTGGCGGCAAGCATGGCGTGGGTCGTCTGGACCTCGTCGAAGGGCGATTCGTGGGCATGAAGAGCCGCGGCATCTATGAAACGCCGGGTGGCACCATCCTCTTGGAGGCCCATCGCGGCATCGAGCAGATCACGCTGGATCGCGGTGCCGCCCACCTCAAAGATGAACTGATGCCACGCTACGCAGAACTGATTTATAACGGGTTCTGGTACAGCCCCGAACGCGAAATGCTGCAAGCCGCGATCGACCACTCACAAGCCCACGTGACCGGCACAGTCCGGCTCAAGCTGTACAAGGGGTCGGTGCGCACGGTCGGACGCTGGTCAGAGCATTCGCTATACTCAGAAGCGCATGTCACGTTCGAGGATGACGCGGGTGCCTATGATCAAAAGGATGCAGCAGGCTTTATCCAGCTGAACGCGCTCAGACTAAAATTGCTCGCTGCGCGGGATCGTCGGCTGAAATAGAGCCTGATTTGGCTATCACTTTGGGCGGCGGGCGTATGCTTGGCCGCCCGAAATTTTGCACAATCAGCCCTATGCAATACGCAGTTTATACGCGCTGAGATGCTCATAGGCTGGCATGGCTGCATCCGCCAGCTCGGCTCGTGCGCCATCAAGCACCGGCAAAGCGCCCTCAGCCGACGCGAACCCGTCCGAGGTATGCACCGCGCCGTACCAATGCGATGCCCATACGCCATCCTGTTCATGTCCACCCACCGGCCAAGACAGCATGGAGGGATCAAAGGGCAGGCCGATTGCCGCACAAAGCAGACGCAACATGGGCTCTGGCGCGCGGCGTATGTCTGCGCTGTCGATCACGACGGGCCGGTGGCCTGCATCGCGCAACATGTCAAACAGCTCTGCCTGCTGCACGAACCCGATATCAGCAAGCGTGGGATTATCGTATTTGGCCGAAAAACTTGCCGCGACGCGCGCCGGGTGGCGAATGAGAAACACGTTTGTCAGCTCTGCTATCCAGTCGCGTGGAATGCCGGGGATCATGTGCTGCGCCATGTGTTTTTGATAAAAATGCGGCCTGTCACCCCGTATGGGGCCCAGCAATTCAGCGATCACTTTGTCCGGGTCCTGCGACTGCGCCGCCATGATCTCTGCCCGCATCGGATGGTGCAGTCCGGTCTGTGCGAGGTATGCCGCATAGAAAGGCTCGTCTATGACAGCACAATCGGAACGCGCGCCAAAACTGTACATCATCGCCGTAGACAGATTGCGCGGGCCCGACCACATGCCAATACGCATCAGGCGGAGTCCCGGTTGATCAGTGCCTTATAGAGGTCGCGAATACGGTCCGTTACCGGCCCTGACTGACCGTTTCCGATTGGTCTGCCATCGATCTCTCCGACAGGGGTTTGGGCGCCAAATGTACCAGTCAGAAAAGCCTCATCAGCGCCATAGGTCTCAACCAGTGAAAAATTCCGCTCGTACACGGGAATATCGTTCGCGCGGCAAACGTCGATGACCTTTTGCCGCGTGATTCCATTCATGCAGTAATCTCCTGTAGAGGTCCAAACCTCACCCTTGCGAATGATGAAGAAATTGCAGGCGTTGGTCGTGTTCACAAAACCATGAATATCAAGCATCAGCGCCTCATCGGCCCCGGCCTTTTCGGCGGCAATGCAGGCGAGAATACAGTTAAGCTTGGAATGTGAATTCAGCTTGGGGTCCTGTGACATGGGCAGACCCCGGATATGCGGCACTGTTGCAAGCCGGATTGGCCGCGCGATGCTGGGGCGGGAATGCTCCATTATGATGGTCACGGTTGGCCCTTGGCGCGACAGAGACGGATGCTGGAACGGCCGGGATTTTACGCCGCGTGTCACCATCAGACGCGCATGGGCATCAGTGGTCATGTCATTGGCTTTTTGGGTCTCTGTTATGGCGTCAAACACCTCGTGGCGGGTCATCCCTATATCAAGGTCTATAGCCTTTGCTGCCTCGAACAGACGGTTAAGATGATCATCTGCAAAGGCCCATGTCCCATCATAAAGCCGCAGCCCTTCCCACACGCCATCCCCAAGCATGAAGCCACTGTCATACACGCTGACCAGCGCCTCTGCCTTGGGAACGATCCGGCCATTGAGCCAGATCAGGATATTTTCATTACGGGCGTCTTCCTCTGCCTGATGGGTCGTCTGTGGCTTGGTCATGTTACAGTCTTGCCTCTGGGGATGTTTCAATTCTGACGCTAGGGGCCTTGATTCACGGTGCCAAGCCCCGATTGCTGCTCACTCGCGCGTGACATCACGGGCTGGTGAATTGGCGTTATCGCCACTGCCTGTCAGGTTATACCCAACAAACAGGAGTGTGACATGATCAGAGCAAGAGACATAAAGGCAGCCCTACTGGGCGGATTGATCTGCATCGGGCTTGGCGTGCAATCAGAACCCGCCCATGCGGCCGAAACCAAGGTACTGACCGTTGCAGGCGGCTGCTTTTGGTGTGTCGAGGCGGATTTCGAATCCGTGCGTGGCGTGCAAGAGGTCGTATCGGGCTATACCGGCGGCAATGTCCCCAACCCGACCTATAAGCAAGTGACCCGCAAAGATACTGAGCACTATGAGGCTGTTCAGATTAAGTACGACCCTGCTCAGGTCAGCAGACCACAGCTGTTGCAGATGTTTTTCCGCTCAGTCGATCCAACGGATGCAGGCGGGCAATTCTGTGACCGTGGCAAGAGCTATCGCACAGCAATCTTTGTGTCTGGCCCCGAAGAACGCCAGCAGGCAGAGGCCGCCAAAGCAGGGGCGGAAGAGGCGCTTGGTCAGGAGGTTGTGACACCAATCTTGCCCGAACAGAAATTCTGGAAGGCAGAAGCCTATCATCAGGACTATTACAAGGGTGACAAAATCATCCTCACACGCTTTGGCCCAAAATCACAGGCATCGGCCTACAAGGCATATCGTGACGCCTGCAAACGTGATGAGCGTGTGCGCGACCTATGGGGACAGAACGCACCATTCGTAGGCTCCTGAGTTTTACCACATTCGTGTGATCGGGGCGGCTTTGGCTGCCCCTTTTCTTTGGCCTTTCGCCCCTCATGCTGAATTTGTAGGTTTGGCACAAAGCAAAGGGGGCAGGCGTGAGCAAGCCGGACACATCCGTGACGCCGATGATGGCGCAATACTTGGAGATCAAGGCGCAATATAACGGCGCGCTCCTGTTTTATCGGATGGGCGACTTTTACGAGCTTTTCTTTGATGATGCAGTGGCGGCTGCAGAGGCCCTCGATATTGCTTTGACCAAACGCGGCAAGCATCAGGGTGAGGATATCCCCATGTGCGGTGTGCCGGTCCATGCCGCCGAGGGATATTTACTGACGTTGATCCGCAAAGGGTTTCGTGTGGCAGTCTGCGAGCAGATGGAGGACCCGTCAGAGGCCAAGAAACGCGGATCGAAATCGGTGGTACGACGGGACGTGGTGCGGCTGGTGACGCCCGGGACATTGACCGAGGACAGTCTGCTAGAGGCGCGTCGGCATAATTTCCTTGCGGCATTTGCGCGGATCAGAGGCAACGCAGCGCTGGCTTGGGTCGATATCTCAACCGGTGCGTTTCATGTGATGACCTTGGCTGAGGTTCGTCTGGGGCCGGAACTGGCACGATTGGCCCCGAGCGAGTTGATCATGATGGAAGGCGATGAGCCGGATCTGGACGATATCGTGTCTGAATTGGGTATCTCTCTTACGCCGCTCGGGCGCCCTACATTTGATAGCGCCGGGGCTGAGCGTCGGCTTTGTGCGCTGTTCAAGACGCAAACTCTCGAAGCCTTTGGCAGCTTCGAGCGGGCCGAGGTCGCCGCTATGGGCGCCATCGTCGAGTATCTGGAAATCACTCAAAAAGGCAAACTACCTGTTTTACAACCGCCCATGCGGGACTCGCTGTCACGCGTTATGCAGATCGACGCAGCGACGCGGCGCAATCTGGAATTGACACATGCTTTGTCCGGGGGGCGTGCCGGCTCTCTTTTGGCGACGATCGACCGGACAGTAACGGCCGGGGGTGGTCGCTTGCTTGATCGCAGGGTCTCAGGGCCAAGCAGAGTGTTGAGTGTCGTGCAAGAACGTCAGGACGCCATTGCGTTTGGGGTTGAACAGACCCGATTGCGTGAAGATGTGCGGGATGCATTGCGCAAGGTGCCTGACCTTGATCGGGCCTTGTCCCGGCTGGGTCTGGACCGTGGCGGCCCCCGTGATCTGACGGCGATCCGCAACGGCCTGACCCAAGCACAAGACGTGGCAACGCGCCTTGATGCAGTTGATGTGCCCAACCTGCTTGCTCAGGCAATGCGGGATCTGGTGGGACACGACGCGATTCTCGATCTCCTCGATGAGGCACTTGTTGCAGAACCACCCCTGCTTATACGGGACGGCGGCTTCATCGCCGAAGGGTATGACACGGAATTGGACGAAGCGCGCAAGCTGCGCGATGAGGGGCGTGGCGTGATCGCCGCGATGCAGGCCGAATATGCCCAAACAACCGGGATTCAGAGCCTCAAGATCAAGCACAACAATGTCCTTGGCTACTTCGTAGAGGTAACTGCGACACATGCCGAAAAGATGCTGTCGGCCCCGCTGAACGAGACCTTCAAACACCGACAGACGACCGCGAACCAAGTCCGCTTCACCACCGTTCCTCTCAGCGAGATGGAGACAAAGATCCTGAATGCAGGAGGACGGGCGCTTGATATTGAAAAGCGGCTCTATTCCATGTTGAAAGACGCCATTCTTGATCACGCTGCCGGCATCTCCGTGACAGCACGCGCACTGTCGGAAATTGACCTTGCACTATCACTGGCAGAGTTAGCGCAGACCGAGGACTGGTGCCGCCCCTTTGTGGATGACAGCCGCGCGCTGGTCATTGAGGGCGGCCGGCACCCCGTGGTTGAGGCCGCGCTGCGCCGTAAGGGGGGTGACAGCTTTATCGCCAACGATTGTGCTTTGGGGCAGGGCGCGGATATCTGGCTTTTGACCGGGCCGAACATGGCCGGTAAATCGACTTTCCTGCGCCAGAACGCACTGATCGCTGTCTTGGCACAAATCGGTAGTTTTGTGCCCGCGCGGTCCGCGCATGTCGGGCTGGTCAGTCAGCTGTTCAGCCGGGTTGGGGCCTCGGATGATCTGGCAAGGGGGCGCTCGACCTTCATGGTGGAGATGGTTGAAACAGCCGCCATTCTCAATCAGGCCGATAATAATGCACTTGTCATTCTCGACGAAATCGGACGCGGTACTGCGACCTATGATGGTCTGTCGATTGCCTGGGCGACCTTGGAAAATCTACACGAAGTAAATGGGTGCCGCGCGCTATTTGCGACCCATTACCATGAATTGACCCGCCTCAGCGAGAAACTGGACAGGGTCGAAAACGCGACCGTGACCGTCAAAGAACATGAAGGCGATGTGATTTTCCTGCATGAGGTCCGAAAAGGTGCCGCCGATCGAAGCTACGGTGTGCAGGTGGCCAAGCTTGCCGGGCTCCCCCCCGCTGTGGTCGAACGCGCCCGGGTGGTCTTGGAAGCCTTGGAAAAAGGGGAGCGAGAGGGCGGGACCAAGCGGGAAGCCTTTATTGATGACCTGCCACTCTTTCGCACGATTCCTGCGCCTTCGCCGCCAGTGGCGGACCAGTCAGCATCTGCCTTGTCCAAGAGGCTGGAATCGATTCTGCCGGATGAGCTTAGCCCGCGTGACGCGCTTGACCTGATCTACGAACTAAAGCGCCTTTCAGAATAGAGTGGGCAGATTGCCCACCTTGCCAAGTCAGCCCTTGAAGGATGAAACGCCAACCTGAGCAGGGCGCAGGATGCGATCATGCAGCATAAAGCCTTGTGCAGAGACCTGAATGATCTCACCGGAATTTGTGCCGGGAACAGGGGCCTCAAACACCGCCTCATGATGCTTGGGGTCGAATTTATCACCGACCTGCGGATCAATCACCCGGATGCCATGCTTGGAAAATACGTTGAACAGTTCGCGCATGGTCAATTCCACGCCTTCAATCAACGCCGCATTGGCCGCGCGCTGTTCTTCGCTCACGGACTCCACCGCCCGCTTCATGTTGTCAAAGACCGGCAACATGTCGCGTGCCAGCTTTGAACCACCATAATTTTGTGCCTCTAGCCGGTCCTTGTCAGCTCTCTTACGAGCGTTCTCGGCATCGGCGAGAGCGCGCATGAACTTGTCTTGAAACGCGTCACGCTCGGCACGGACCTCATCAAGCTCTGCTTCAACACTGTCGGGCGCGTCCTCTTCGGTCATTGCTGCCTGCTCCTCCGCTTCTGCCTGTTCTACGTCGTCCAGAAATGGATCGTCTTTCGAGTTCGCCATGCTTCACCTTTAACTACGGTCGGCAATCAGCTTGCCAACCAGTTGTGCCGTGTAGTCCACAATCGGGACAATTCGCCCGTAGTTCAGTCGGGTCGGTCCGATAACGCCGACGGCGCCAACGATCTTACGGTCAGCGTTCATATATGGAGAGACCACCAAAGAGGAACCCGAAAGTGAGAAAAGTTTGTTCTCAGAGCCAATAAAAATGCGAACGCCCGCACCTTCATCGGTCAATTCCAGAAACTCGGCAATATCGCGTTTGCGCTCCAGATCATCAAAGAGGTTTTTTATAAGATCGAGGTCCTCTTCCTCTGCGCCCGCACTCAGAAGGTTGGCTCTACCACGAACGATCAAACGCTCGTAATTATCAGCCTCTCCTTCCCAAACAGCTAGGCCACTTTCAACGAGCTGATGCGCAAGCTGATCAATTTCTTGCCGACGCGAATCTATTTCGCGGGTAATCACCGTGCGAAGATCTGTCAGGGTCCTGCCCTCGATCAGGGCGTTCAGGAAATTCGCTGCCTCGCGCATCGAACTGGGTGTCTGACCGGGCGGCGGGCTGAAAATCCGGTTTTCGACGTGCCCATCCGCAAAGACCAGCACGACAAGCGCGCGATCATGCCCCAGGGACACAAACTCGATATGCTTGATCGGCGCCTCATGTTTTGGCGCCAGTACAAGAGACGCGCCACGCGTGACACCAGAGAGCGCAGAGCCAATACGATCAAGCGCATCTGTCACATCATCAGAATTTGATCCTAACGTGGCATCAATCATTTCGCGGTCGTTGGTCTCCAGGTTGCCGACCTCCAGCAGGCCATCGACGAACATCCGCAAGCCTTGCTGCGTTGGGATACGCCCAGCGGATATATGCGGAGAATCCAGTAGTCCAAGATATTCCAGATCCTGCATCACGTTGCGGATGGTTGCAGCAGACACTTTTTCCGTCATATCGCGGGTCAGGGTGCGGGATCCGACAGGATCACCAGTCGCAAGATATCCTTCGACCACACGGCGAAATACTTCGCGTGAGCGGTCATTCATCTCCTCCAGTATCTGGCGGGCTTTTTCCATCTGCTCTATCTGTTTGCTGCGGTGTGCCATTAAAAACGCCCCGTGCAAAAGGTCAATCGGGGTTGCGGTCGGGACTCAAGCCCCTGTATCCCGGCAGCACGCTAAAAGGAGTATCAGCATGCGGCCTTCGGGTAGAGACTTAAGTGAAATGCGCGCGGTTTCAATCGAGACCGGGGTGACGAAACACGCCGAAGGTTCATGTATGATTCGCGTTGGCGACACACATGTGCTGTGCACGGCCACGCTGGAGGACCGCGTGCCGCCGTTTATCAAGGGCTCGGGCCTTGGCTGGGTTACGGCAGAATATGGAATGCTGCCGCGTTCAACCACTAGCCGGATGCGCAGAGAGGCGACCGCCGGCAAGCAAGGAGGAAGAACTGTTGAAATCCAGCGCCTGATCGGACGAAGCCTCCGTGCAGGAGTAGATCGCGTCGCACTTGGCGAACGTCAGATCACCGTTGATTGCGATGTGATTCAGGCGGATGGCGGAACGCGCTGTGCATCGATCACCGGCGGTTGGGTCGCGCTTCGACTGGCTGTGAACAAGTTGATGAAAGCAGGAGAGATAAGCTCTGATCCGTTGGTCGACCCCGTGGCGGCCATCAGCTGTGGGATTTACGCCGGACAGCCAGTTCTCGATCTCGATTATCCCGAGGACAGCGTTGCAGGCGTGGATGGCAATTTTATCATGACCGGCTCTGGCCAACTGATCGAGGTGCAGATGAGTGCTGAAGGCGCCACTTTTTCTCGTGATCAAATGGACCAGCTGATGGGCCTTGCTGAAAAGGGCGTGTCCGAACTTGTCGAAATGCAAAAGGCCGCATGCAGTGCGTAAGTTCACAGGCGATACGCTTTTGGTGGCCACGCATAATGCAGGCAAGCTAGAAGAAATCGCCACATTGCTGGCGCCGTTTGGTGTTTCTGTGGTCGGGGCCGCTGAAAAGGGCTTGAGCGAGCCCGACGAGGTTGAAACGAGTTTCCTCGGTAATGCCCGAATTAAGGCTCATGCCGCGGCCAAGGCGACAAATCTACCCGCACTTAGCGACGATTCCGGTATCGAAATTGCTGCCTTGGATAACGCTCCGGGTGTTTATACGGCTGATTGGGCAGAGACAGAGACGGGTCGTGACTTTGTCATGGCAATGACAAAGGCCCATGATTGGCTGGTTGCTAAAAGCGCACCAAAGCCATGGCGCGCGCGGTTTTGCTGCACGCTCGTGTTGGCTTGGCCGGATGGTCACGACGAAGTTTTCGCCGGCATCGTCGATGGTCAGATAGTGTGGCCGATGCGCGGGGATCAAGGGCACGGCTATGATCCTATTTTTAAGCCTGACGGCTACGACATGACCTTTGCCGAAATGGATCGTTGGGCAAAGAACGAAATAAGTCATCGCGCCGACGCGTTTCGCAAGCTGGTAAAGGGTTGCTTTGACTGAGGATTGGCGTCTTGGCGGTTTTGGGATTTATATCCATTGGCCATTCTGTGCAGCCAAATGTCCCTATTGCGATTTCAACTCTCATGTCAGGCGCGAAATAGACCAGATCCGCTGGCGGGATGCCTATCTGCGGGAAATTGACCGCTACGCGCTGTTGCTACCTGACCGCGTTTTGAATTCGGTGTTTTTCGGTGGCGGCACTCCTAGTCTTATGGCTCCAGATACTGTTGCGGTCATTCTAGAGCGTATTCGTCAGGTCTGGCCAGCTGCGAACGATCTTGAGGTCACGCTAGAAGCAAATCCCGGTTCCGTTGAAGCAGCGCGCTTTGCCGCCTACGCCGATGCGGGGGTCAGCCGGATTTCCATGGGTATTCAGGCCCTGAATGAGACCGATCTGCACCGCCTCGGACGCGTGCATACCGTGCATGAGGCTTATTCAGCATATGAAATCGCACGCCGGTATTTCGATCGGGTTAGCTTTGATCTTATCTATGCACGGCAGGATCAAACCCTGAGTGACTGGCGATCTGAGCTTACTCGAGCCTTGGATCTCGCGGTGGATCATCTGTCACTCTATCAGCTTACGATAGAACCGGGCACGGCATTTGGAGACAGACACGCTAAGGGTGGTTTGCGAGGACTGCCATCTGATGATGCTGGTGCTGATATGTATGAGGTCACACAAGAGCTTTGCGCCAGGGCCGGGTTTGAAGCGTATGAAGTCTCTAATCATGCCAAACCGGGGTCTGAATCGCGGCACAACCTGATTTATTGGCGCTATGGTGACTATGTGGGGTTGGGGCCAGGCGCCCATGGTCGCATCACACTGGACGGTCAACGCAGAGCGACCGAGGCATGGTCCAACCCAGAAAGATGGTTAACGATGGTGGACCAACAGCAATCTGAACGGCCAGTGTCTATTATAACAGGCCAGGAACAGGCAGATGAGTTGCTTATGATGGGCCTGCGCATAAACGAAGGCGTGGATCTTGACCGATATACCCATCTTAATGGCCGCGCACTTGATACGAACAAGATTAGCGAACTCGAAGATCTCGGGATGATAGATGTCAAAAACAACCGCCTGAGAGCAACTGCCAGCGGTCGGCTGGTCCTGAATGCTGTGATCAAGAACCTCCTGGTCGGCTGATCAAGAGCTAAGCCTGCGACACAACTCATCAAGCTGATCAAGAGATTCGTAACTTACTGTAATTACGCCACTTTCCTGACCAGGCTTATGGTTGAGGGCAACCCGCATACCCAGATTTGCAGACAAATCGCCCTCTAGCGCCTTGGTGTCAGCATCCTTGGTCGGGGTTTTGCGCTTGCTCGACTTGCCGTCTTTTCCAAAAATGTTCTCTGCGCTCGCCTTGGCCAGCTTTTCGGTCTCTCGAACAGACAAACCATTTTTA
Organism: Roseovarius sp.; assembly: GCA_965656855.1. Taxonomy (GTDB): domain Bacteria; phylum Pseudomonadota; class Alphaproteobacteria; order Rhodobacterales; family Rhodobacteraceae; genus Roseovarius. The sequence continues at coordinate 15,345 of CBFHML010000097.1, read as the reverse complement.
ATGACGCGCCGTGCAAGCGCCGCGGGGTCATCAGCCGTAATGAGAGCCCGGGCATGACCTGCTGACAGCGACCCATCCTTGAGAAACACTTGCACGTCCTCAGGAAGACCAAGCAAACGAACTGCATTCGCAATATGGCTTCTGCTCTTTCCGAGTGCTGTCGCTAGCTTTTCTTGTGTGTGACCGAATTTTTCCATCAACTGCGCATATCCGGCCGCCTCTTCAACCGGGTTGAGGTCTGCGCGCTGGATGTTTTCAATTATCGCGATTTCGAGAACTTCGGTGTCATCAAACTCTCGGATAATCACAGGCAGTTCGTGCAATTGCGCCATCTGCGCGGCACGCCAGCGGCGTTCACCTGCAACGATTTCAAATGCGCCAGCACGACGTGGGCTCGTTCGCACGATCAGCGGCTGAATAACACCCTTTTCTCGAATAGAGGCGGCAAGATCTTCGAGCGCGCCGGACTCAAAACTGCGCCTTGGCTGATCTGGGTTTGGTTCGATCGCTTCTACTGGCAGCGTTCGATCAGGCTGCTTTGGTGCCTCCCGTGATGTACCGGGGTTGTCGGTCACATCTGACATTAATGCGGAAAGACCCCGACCCAAACCGCGTTTGTTCTGTTTGTCAGCCATGCCAGACCTCCGTTGGTTAAGCCGCTTGGCGCGTGTTATTTTTCTTTAACTCTCGCGCAAGATCGCGATAAGCCAAAGCGCCCTTTGAGGCGGAATCATAGGCCAGAACAGGCACAGAAAACGATGGTGCTTCGCTTACTCTGACGTTCCGGGGGATACGCGTCTGAAAGACGAGATCGCCCAAATTGTCCCGCGCATCTTGTTCTACCTGGCTCGACAGATTGTTACGCCCGTCGAACATTGTCAGAACTACACCCTCAATTCGTAGATCCGGATTAGCCGATTGGCGAACCTCACGGATAGTCAACATCAGCTGTGATAACCCCTCAAGCGCGAAGAATTCTGACTGTAGCGGGATCAATACGGAATGCGCGGCGACCATGGCGTTAATCGTCAAAAGATTAAGTGAGGGCGGACAATCAATGAGGATGAACTCAAACCCGAACGGGTCCATAGCAGGCTGCCTAAGGGCATCATGCAAAAGAAAGCTTCGTTTTTCGTTCGAAACAAGCTCCATATCGGCTGAACTAAGGTCCACAGTGGCAGGAACAATGCTCAAATTAGCGTGCTGGGTCGGTTGAATTACCTCATTCAGCGCAATTTCTTCTAATAAAAGGTCGTATGTTGTGTATTCGCGGGCATCATTCTCGATTCCAAGTCCTGTCGATGCATTCCCCTGTGGATCAAGATCCACGATCAGGACCTTACAACCCATTTCAGCGAGGGCAGCACCAAGATTGATGGTTGTCGTCGTTTTCCCAACGCCGCCCTTTTGGTTGGCAATGGCAACGATCTTGGCTGTCTGGGGGCGCATCAGGTCAGACACGGGACACTCCTGTAACACTTAGGATAACGGGGCCGTCTTGTGTAATGCTTTTATCAACTTGATAGGTGAAGTTCCACTTAGATTGCGCCTCTGTCAGTTCTTTCTGCCACTGAACACCCTTGGGAAATATCGCGGTGCCACCAGCAAGGAGGTGACGCTCTGCAAACGCAAGCAAAGTCGTCAAGTCTGCCAGCGCACGGGCTGACAAAACGTCAGCGCCCAGTGAAGGAACAGCCTCAATCCGATCATTAATGACGCGGGCAGGAAGTCCAGTTTCCCTAATAACCGTGCGAAGGAAGGCTGATTTGCGAACATCGCTTTCTACCAGAGTTACATGCGTTGGCTGCCCGCGCTCTAACCCGAGCATGGCCAGAACCAAGCCTGGGAAGCCGCCGCCAGATCCAACATCTACCCAATATCCACTGACGGACGGGGCCAAATCAGCGAGTTGCGCTGAATCTAGGAAGTGGCGTGTCCACAACTCTTGGATCGTACCTTTGGATACGAGATTGATCCGCGGATTCCATTTTCTTAACAATTCCGCATATATCTCCAAGCGCTCCATTGTTTCACGTGAAACATTGAGGCCCGAAACATTGCTCATGCAGACTTCGCTTTCTGAGAAAATCTCATCCGGGCGACAAGAAGCGTCAACGCGGCGGGGGTCATCCCATCGATCCTCGCAGCCTGCGCAATACTCTCAGGACGTATAGCGTTCAGCTTGCTCTTCAGCTCATTCGACAAACCATCAATGCAGTGATAATCAAAATCAACCGGTATGGCGCGCGCTTCATCGCGCCTCAACATATCCACGTCACGTTTTTGACGATCAATGTAGTTTGCGTATAAGGCGTCCTTCTCCAGCTGGTTCTGAGTTTCCAGCGTTACATCGGACAGCTCTGGGTCAAGCTTTAGCAAAGAGGCAAAACCAACATCCGGGAATGCCAACAGCTGAAAGCCAGTTCTGCGCGACCCATCCTGATTGACCTGTATCCCAATCTGACTGAGATCTTTTGGGGTGAAGCTTTTGCTTTCCAATCGCTCGCGCGCAGCGGCAAGTGAGGTCATCTTTTTCTCAAAGACTTTCTCCCTGATAGGTCCAACGCAGCCAAGCGCAATGCCAATGGGGGTTAACCGCTGATCTGCGTTATCCGCTCGTAAAGAAAGCCGGAACTCTGCACGAGAGGTGAACATGCGGTAGGGCTCGGTCACGCCGCGGGTGGTCAGATCATCAATCATGACGCCGATATAACTTTCAGATCGGCTGAAATTTGCGGGTGCTTTCCCCAAAACCTCGGACGCCGCATTCAGACCGGCGACAAGCCCTTGCGCCGCCGCCTCTTCGTAACCGGTTGTGCCATTGATCTGTCCCGCTAAGTACAATCCGGGGACTGATTTCACAGATAATGTTGAAGACAACGAGCGTGGATCGACAAAGTCATATTCGATAGCATAGCCCGGCTGCAAAATCTTCGCTTGCTCAAGTCCCTTGATCGACTGAACATACGACAGCTGAACATCCTCGGGCAAAGACGTCGAGATACCATTGGGATAGATGACGTTGTCAGACAAACTTTCCGGCTCAAGGAAAATTTGATGTGACGTCTTTTCCGCAAAGCGGATGATTTTATCCTCTATCGACGGGCAATAGCGTGGGCCGATACCGTCTATTTGCCCACCATACATCGCCGAGCGATCAAGGTTATCCCGTATAATGTCGTGTGTTTTCTCATTCGTATGTGTGATACCACAGGCGATCTGACGTGCAGAGGCCTTCGACGATAGAAAAGAAAACAGCACAGGGTCATCATCAGCTGGCTGTGTTTCCAGCTCACCCCAATCAATAGACCTGCCATCGAGGCGTGGCGGGGTTCCCGTCTTCAGCCGACCCAGCGGCAATCCAAAGCTGTCTATTCTCTCGGCCAGCTTTATTGATGGCTTATCCCCCATCCGGCCGCCGGCATAGGACACATCCCCAATATGAATGACACCACGCAAAAATGTTCCGGTCGTCAAAATAACGGCGCCAGACGACAACTCTTTTCCATCAGCAAGTACAACGCCAGACACGCGATCCCCTTGCATGCGAAAGTCTGTGACCTCCCCTTCGACAACCGTCAGATTGGGTTGCTGCGCCATTTCCGCCTGCATTTCATCGCGGTAGATCTTACGGTCAGCCTGAGTACGTGGTCCCTGAACAGCCGGTCCTTTTCGCCTGTTCAGGAGGCGAAACTGTATTCCCGCCTTATCAGCCACCCGGCCCATCATTCCATCCAGAGCATCGATTTCGCGGACAAGATGACCCTTTCCAAGGCCACCAATCGCAGGATTACATGACATCACACCAATGGATTCTTGGGTAAGAGTAACGAGCGCAGTAGCGGCGCCCATGCGCGCAGCTGCGTGCGCAGCATCACAGCCCGCGTGGCCGCCGCCAATGACAATAACGTCAAAATGTTTCACGTGAAACACTCCTCATTTTCCCAAGCAAAAACTCACAAAGATTTCGTCGAGAATATTTTCGATATCCACACGTCCTACCAGAGAATCAAGACCACGGATAGCAGTTCGGACTTCCTCGGCCGCGATGTCTGTATTCTCGCCAGTCGAACTAATCGCCGTCTGTGCCCGCACCAAAGCTTCTAGTCCACGTTCCATCGCAGATTTATGCCGCATCCGCGTTGCCAACCCAGCGTTGCCGGCCTTAGACTGCAGTCTTTGCGTCACATTAAGCACAAGATCCTCAACACCATAGCCAGTCTTTCCTGAAATGCTGTTTGGCGCCGGCTCTCTTAAGTCGGCCTTTGCCGTAAGAAACATATCACCAGGTTGCGCCAACATGTCTGTTTGATCATCGCCTTGTACAAGGAAAATCCGTAAATCTGCCTGGCTGGCACGTTGTTTTGCCCGATCTATACCGATTGTCTCAACCATATCCTCGGTTTCTCGAATACCGGCAGTATCAAGCAGCGTGACGGGTAGCCCGCCAAGATCCATTCGAACCTCGATCACATCACGCGTCGTGCCCGCGAACTCAGACGTAATTGCTGCGTCTCTCCCGGCCAAGGCATTTAACAAGGTAGATTTACCAACATTCGGGGCACCAACAATCGCTACCTCAAACCCCGATCGAATACGCTCAGCAGTGGCCACACCACCAATTTCGTGCCGTAACGCTTCTTGAACAGTTGTTATGAGCTCTAGTACCTCTGGAGAGACATCAACCGGAACATCTTCGTCAGCGAAATCAATAGTCGCCTCTAAAAGTGCTGCGGCGCGGATCAGCTTTAGCCGCCAACTCTCTGCCTGATGTCCCAGATCACCGGATAAGACGCGCAGTGCTTGTTTTCTCTGTGCCTCTGTCTCCGCCTCGATCAGATCGGCTAGCCCCTCGACCTGAGACAAGTCAAGTCGACCATTCTCAAGCGCTCGACGCGTGAATTCACCAGGTTCTGCTGGCCGTAGCTCCGCATTGTACCCTAAATTGTCAAGGATCGCAGATATGGTTGCAACGCTACCATGGCAATGGATCTCAGCGCTTTCCTCGCCTGTAAAGCTTTGGCCAGGCGGAAAAATCAGAACAAGCGCTTCATCCAGACGCGTTCCATCAGATGCCCGCAACACTCTTAACGAAGCGATCCGCGGAGGGGGTACGTCGCCCGCTAGCGTCGCAATCGCGTCATGGGCCGCCGGACCGGACAGCCGGATAATCGCCACGCCAGCTTTTCCCTGCGCAGTCGACAGGGCAAAGATCGTGTCCATTGGACACCTCCAGTACGCGTGATCAGGTGTTCATTGAATCGAAAAACTCTGTGTTTGTCTTTGTTTGCTTGAGCTTAGACAAAAGGAACTCGATTGCATCCGTCGTTCCCATCGGATTCAGGATCCTGCGAAGAACATACGTCTTTTGCAGATCGATTTTTTCGATGAGCAGGTCTTCTTTGCGGGTGCCGGACTTGAGGATGTCAATCGCCGGGAACACACGTTTGTCCGCAATTTTCCGATCAAGAACCAGTTCAGAGTTACCTGTACCCTTGAATTCCTCAAAGATGACTTCGTCCATTCTACTGCCAGTATCGATCAGCGCAGTCGAAATAATCGTAAGAGATCCACCTTCTTCGATGTTACGGGCTGCACCAAAGAAACGCTTGGGTCGTTGAAGCGCATTGGCGTCCACGCCACCGGTCAGAACCTTGCCCGAGGATGGCACAACAGTGTTGTAGGCGCGGCCAAGACGCGTGATAGAATCCAGCAAGATCACCACATCACGTTTGTGCTCGACCAGGCGCTTGGCCTTTTCAATGACCATCTCAGCAACTGCGACGTGCCGCGCCGCCGGCTCGTCAAAGGTCGAAGAAATCACTTCACCCTTTACCGAACGCTTCATGTCCGTGACTTCCTCGGGACGCTCGTCAATCAACAAAACGATCAAGTATGTTTCCGGGTGATTCCGCTCGATCGATGCAGCTATATTTTGCAGGATGACCGTCTTACCGGTTCTCGGTGGCGCAACAATCAACGAGCGCTGACCCTTGCCAATAGGGGCGACAAGATCAATCACGCGAGCAGACTTATCCTTGATAGTGGGGTCATCCACTTCCATCTGGAGACGCTCATCAGGGTAGAGCGGCGTCAGGTTATCGAACGCAATCTTATGACGTGCCCGCTCTGGATCTTCAAAGTTGATACGGCTTACCGATGTCAGAACAAAATACCGCTCATTATCCTCAGGCGCCTTGATCTCACCATAAATCGTGTCGCCCGTACGCAGCGAATGTTTGCGGATCGTGTCTGGAGAGACGTAGATATCGTCCGGGCCCGGAAGGTAGTTTGCCTCTGACGATCTCAAAAAACCAAACCCGTCCTGCAACACTTCGAGAACACCATCACCGTAGACGGTCCAACCCTCATCCGCACGCTCGCGGAGGATCTGGAACATCATCTCACCTTTACGCATCGTCGAGGCGTTTTCGATCTCAAGCTCTTCTGCCATGGCGAGAAGATCCTTGGCGGTCTGTGCCTTGAGATCGGACAGGTTCAAGCGTTCATCGGTCATTACAAGTATCCTTGTGATGCCACCGCGTAACCGCGCCGACAACATCGTAGTCTTTCATGGGAAATGGTTCACCCGGACGGGCGCCTAGTAGGGCAATAGCCAGTCAAGCTGTCAGAGTCAATCTTGCTTAAAACTTCACGACAACTGAGAGAACAATGATGATCATCAACACAGTCGGCACTTCGTTCATCATCCGGTACTGTCGACCACTCAGGCTGTTATCACCGGTGGCAAAGTCTTTGCGTCGTTTCGCCAGCCACATGTGAAACCATGTCATTGCAATCACAGCCGCAGCTTTGAGATATGGCCAAACGGCGGTCCAATCGACGATGCCAGGTGTAAAGACCAGCCAGAGGCCAACAATCCAGGTGACAATCATAGCGGGGTTCATGATCACCTTGAGCAGCTTGTATTCCATGGTCTGGAAAACATCATCCCGGCTATCACCGGGTTTGGATTGCTCTGCATGGTAGACGTAAAGTCGTGGCAGATAGAACAACCCCGCCATCCAGGCGATCACCGCCATGATATGCAATGACTTCATCCATGGATAGGCGGTCGCAAAGAGATCACTCATGTTAGTCCCCAGTCTGATCTGCTCTTCCTTAATAAAATAAAAGAGAAGAAAAAAGGATGATGATTTTGTAGGGGTCGTTGTTTTCTGTGGATCCTTTGCTTTTGCATAGAGAAATCAACAAGGGGACAGACTTTTTCACATGCGTGTACAACGCAGGGAAATTTAACGGGAAGTGAAAAAAATATAATTAATACAGGACTTTAAGAAAAAGCTTTGCCGTCTTTATCTGGGGATAAAACCAAGACTAACCGATATAACTTCAGGTAGTGATCAACCGGACTTATCCTTACTCACATACGTACAAACTTGCCGGGATCGATCGAAAACGGCCGAAGTGTAGAGGAAGTTGAGGGGGGTGTAGCCTTGCCTGTTAACAAACCTTAAAACATCCTTAAAACTTACACGGGATATCCACATGCCCCACCCTTTGATCTTAGCGTCGCAATCCGACATTCGGCAGATGCTTTTGCGAAACGCCGGCGTCTCTTTTGAGGCCATACCGGCGCGTGTAGACGAAGATGCGCTGCGCGAGGCGATGGTTGCAGATAATGCAAAGCCAAGAGATATTGCTGACGCCCTTGCAGAAATGAAAGCACGAAAAGTAGCGGGGAAACACCCAGATGCGCTAGTGCTGGGGGCAGATCAGGTTCTTAGTTTCGAGGGCGCTATCCTCTCAAAACCTGCCACTGCACACGAAGCTTTGGAACAGTTGCGCATGATGCGTGGCAAGCGCCACGACCTGTTATCAGCCGCCGTCATATATGAGGATGCGGCGCCGGTGTGGCGACATGTGGGCGTCGTGCGTCTGACGATGCGCGATGTCTCTGACAGCTATCTGGAAGCCTATGTTGCGCGAAACTGGGATAGCATCCAACATTCTGTCGGGGCATATAAGCTTGAAGAAGAGGGTGTGCGGTTGTTTGCGCAAATCGACGGTGACTATTTCACGGTACTTGGTTTGCCGCTACTGGAGCTGCTGTCATATCTCAGCCTGCGAGGAGAGTTGGACACATGACACAAAGCCGTATTCCATTGGCGGGTGTAATTGGATCGCCTGTAGCGCATTCCAAGTCTCCGCAAATACACGGTCACTGGCTCAAGACACATGGGCTTCAGGGATATTACATTCCAATGGACGTTGCCGCAGAGAATCTGGAAAACGTCCTGCGAACCTTGCCAAATATGGGATTTGTAGGGGTCAACATCACGGTACCACACAAGGAACGCATCCTTGAGATCGCAGACCTTGTGACGGACCGCGCAACACTCATCGGGGCGGCGAATACCATCATCTTCAGGAAAGATGGTAAGATACAGGCAGATAACACAGATGGCCTTGGCTTTATCCGCAATCTGCAGCAATCCGCCCCGGCGTGGGATCCAAAGGCAGGACCAGCCGCCATTCTTGGCGCAGGTGGGGCGGCACGTGCGGTCATTTCCGCGCTACTCGAGGTTGGAGTGCCGGAAATCATGCTGTCCAATCGTACACGCGTCAGGGCAGAGGCATTGAAAACCGAATTTGGCAAACGGCTCGTTGTGGTTGATTGGGTCCAGGCAGGCAACATGATGGAAGATGCTGCAACCGTTGTGAACACCACCTCGCTGGGCATGCTGGGCAAGCCTCCGCTGCGCGTGCCCCTCGACGGGCTGCGCAAAGGCACGTTGGTGACAGATATCGTGTACGCGCCACTCAAAACCAATCTGCTTGCTGAGGCAGAGGAAATGGGCTGCGTGACCGTCGATGGGCTTGGCATGTTACTGCATCAGGCAGTACCGGGGTTTGAACGCTGGTTTGGGGTGCGCCCCCAAGTTGACAGCGCAACCCGAGCCGCCGCACTCAGATGAGCTTTATGCTGGGATTAACCGGGTCGATCGGCATGGGAAAAACGACAACAGCCGCGATGTTTGCATCGCAGGGGTGTGCCGTTTGGGATGCGGATGCGGCGGTTCACCGGCTTTACGCAAAGGGCGGCGCAGCCGTCATCCCTATGAGACGCGCGTTTCCTGAAACGGTGCTGGATGATGCCGTGTCACGCGATCTGCTAAAAGGCATGCTCACCGAACAGCCCGACGCCTTGGCAACAATCGAAGCCATCGTTCACCCGCTCGTCGCAGCGGACCGGGCTGAATTCCTTAAAAAAACGGATGCGGATATCGTCGTTTTCGACATTCCACTGCTTTTTGAAACGGGCGCTGATGTGTGGCTTGATGCGGTGGCCTGCGTCACTGTCGCGTCCGAGATTCAGCGGCAAAGGGTCCTTGAGCGCCAAACGATGACAGAAGACCAACTAGACACTATTCTAGCCAAACAGATGCCGGATCCTGAGAAACGCGCGCGTTCTGACTACGTGATTACAACAGAAACTCTGGAAGATACGCAGCGGCAGGTTCGGGACGTCATTGCAGATATAAAAAGAAGGAACAGATAATGCGGGAAATCGTACTTGATACGGAAACCACAGGATTTGAACCGACCGAAGGTGACCGGATCGTAGAGATCGGTGGTGTTGAGCTTTTGAACCACATGCCGACTGGCCGCACGTATCATCAATATATCAACCCTGAACGTGGCATGCCTCAAGCCGCCTTTGAGGTACATGGGCTTGGCGATGACTTCTTGCGTGATAAACCGGTGTTCAAGCTGATCGCCCAAGAGTTTCTGGACTTTGTTGGGGATGCCAAGCTCGTCATACACAATGCCAAGTTTGACATGAAATTCCTCAATGCCGAGCTTGGCTGGCTCAATATGAGACAGCTTCCCTGGTCGCAAGCCGTAGACACCTTGGATATTGCCCGTAAAAAATTTCCTGGATCACCTGCATCTCTCGATGCGCTTTGCCGACGCTTCAATATTGATAATGCGTCGCGCACACTTCATGGCGCGCTGCTCGACTCGGAAATTCTTGCTGAGGTTTATCTTGAATTGATCGGCGGGCGTCAGCCGGATTTTGCTCTGGCTGGCAGCGTGTCTTCGGACACCGCAAAAGAAGAGCAAAATAGTTGGCGTCCCGGGCCACGGCCGCACCCATTGGTGCCCCGGATTACCGAAGAAGAGCGCGCCGACCATGCTGCATTCGTCGAACGCATGGGCGACGGCGCGCTCTGGAAGGAAATGTCCTAGGCGTCGTGCTTGACCTCACCGCTTGCGGTTTCTGCTTGCCGACGGCGGATTTCGTTCCGATAGAGCTGAACAAAATCAATGGTTTCAAGATTGAGCGGGGGAAATCCGCCATCACGGGTCACGTCGCTCACAATCCGGCGCACGAACGGAAAGACCATGCGCGGACATTCGATCAATAGGAACGGGTGCATCTGGTCGTCGGGCACGTTCTCGATGTGAAAGACGCCAACATATTCCAGCTCCATCAAGAAAAGCTTTTCGTCGGTTCCCTTGTTCGTGGATGTCACTGTCAGTTTCGTGATGACCTCGTATTGATGATCACCTGATCGTTTCTTGGCATCAAGATTTACAGCGACCTGAACATCGGGGGAAACCTCACCACCGGTGCCGCGCTGGGCTAAAACATTTTCGAACGAAAGGTCACGAATAAATTGCGTGAGCACGTTCATCTTGGGGGCAGCGGGCTTGGCTGCTGCGCCGGCCTCGGGTTGCTCGGGCGGGTTTGTGTTCTCATCGGTCAAGGTTCTTCTCCTGTCGGGAAATTACATTGCGCAGAGATCTAGCAGGATGCGGATACCGCCTCAATGCTTAGTCCAGCCAGAGCCTTCATGTGTTGGCTTTTTTGACTGATCGACTTCTTCGTACTCACCGTCGATGACATCACTGGATGCCTTGGTTCGCTGCCGTGGGTCATATGGTTTTTCCCCCATTTCGAACCGTGCCACATTCACGCGCTTACGGAGATAGTGAAACGCGGCGTGCCGTATGCCTGGGGTAAGTAGCGCAAATCCGATCGCATCGGTAAAAAACCCCGGCGTCAACAACAGCGCGCCTGCAATCAGGATCATTGCGCCATGGGCCAACGGTTCTGTCGGATCATCAAGTTTTTCAAATGAGCCGCGCAAGTGGTTGATGGCTGCTTTGCCCTGCGTCCTGACAAGCCATGTGCCAAGGATTGCGGTCAACACCACGATACCAAGGGTTGGCCACAGGCCAATCAGACCCCCAACCTGAATGAAAAGGGCGATCTCTATGAGCGGAACGGCGATAAAAGCCAGAAAGAGCCACATGTGTATACCTCTTGTGGAATTCGGAGTCGGGCCTGGTGGACTTGACCCGGTCAACACCCTACATAGGAGTGCAAAGGCGTGGATGCCACGCTTGGCAGGTTGAGAGGTAAGAATGAATTCGCCCCTACTTCAGCTTTTGGTGCTCGCCGGTATCGCGATCTTTCTGATCCTGCGGCTCAAAAGCGTTCTTGGAACACGCGACGGTTTTGAAGGTCCTCCGGCCAGCCCGCGCACACCGGCAACTCCGGCACAGCGGCATGATTTCGAGGTCATCGAAGGTGGCCCCGATCACGACATAACCGATCACGTCCCCGAAGATTCCGATGCGGCAAAGGCTTTGGCAGAAATGAAGCGGGCAGAGCCCAGCTTTATGGTGGGCGAATTCCTTGGCGGTGCAAAACAAGCCTACGAGTGGATCCTCATGTCCTTTGAAAAAGGTCAGATGGACGAGATGGCGCCATTCCTGTCCGAGGATGTGTTCGAGGCCTTTGCGCAGGTCGTTGATGCACGTCAGGAAAAAGGCCTTACAATCGAGGCCGAGTTTGTTGGTGTTCGGGAAACGAGCCTTGTGAATGCGAGCTTCGATGAAGACACGCGGAAAGGCGAAATAACCGTTCGCTTTATTGGTGAGCTTATCTCGGTCGTCAAAGACGCTGATGGCGAGATTATAGAGGGCAAACCGGGTCTTCCGAAAAAGCAAAAAGACGTCTGGACATTCGAGCGAGAGCTTGGCGCAGACGACCCCAATTGGCGGCTTGTTGCCACGGGCGAATGATCAGGGCTTGGGTTGCGTCGATATGCTTAGCGTTCGGTGCGACCCTTGCCGCATCCGAAGAAGAAGTTGTACGCACCGTACTTGAGTTCTCGGACCTCGCTGATTGGGAGCAGGATGATCACGGGCACGCTCTGGAAGCGTTCCTTGTCACATGCCGCGACCTTGATGACCCGGACTGGACCGCGCTTTGCTCGCTCGCACAACAAAAACCCGATCCTCGTGGGTTTTTCGAGCTCTTTTTTCGCCCAGTTTTGATCGAAGACGGGACACCGGCACTCTTCACGGGTTATTTTGAGCCCGAACTTGATGGTGCTCTACGCCCGTCGTCCCGGTATCGCTATCCGGTGTATCGCCAACCCGCCGCGGCGAAACTTGGCAATCCCTGGTACCCGCGTCGCGGCATTGAAACTGGTGATTTCATGCGAGGCTATGAGATTGCTTGGGTGGATGATCCTGTTGAACTCTTTTTCCTGCAAATCCAGGGATCAGGGCGCATTCGTCTTCCCAACGGGAATGTGATCAGACTTGGGTACGGGGGATCAAACGGGCATGAATATCGCTCTATCGGTGCCGAACTGGTGCGACGGGGTATTTATAACACCCATCAGGTTTCTGCCGAGGTGATCAAAAACTGGGTTCGACGCAACCCGCAAGAGGGCCAGCGCCTGTTGTGGCATAATCCATCCTATGTCTTTTTCCGAAATATTGGCTCTGTTGCACCAGAACTTGGTCCACTTGGTGCTATGAATCGCTCGATCACATCTGAACGCACGGTTGCAGTTGACCCTTCTTTCGTACCGCTCGGCGCCCCTGTGTGGATAGAAAAAGAAGGTGCTGCACCGATGCGCCGCTTGATGGTGGCACAAGACACTGGATCTGCCATCAAGGGCGCACAACGGGCGGATATTTTTATCGGGACCGGTGATCAGGCCGGGCGCAAGGCCGGTCGCCTAAAGGATCCGGGCCGTATGGTGGTGCTTTTGCCTATTCAGCGCGCTTATGCCATGGCGACGGAGTTGGACGGGTGAGCCGGAGACGTTTGACACCCCAAGAGCAAGAATTGTGGGAAAAGGTCGCCCGGACAACAGAACGGCGCCGTCCTGAAAAACCTGCGGACATGGCAAGAACAATCGCAGAAGGCACTGCCCGCAAAGCCCCCCCCAAAAAGCCTGTTGCCGCTTTTGACATTGGCGAAAAACACGAAGCCAATCACGCACGCCATGATGTTTTGCCGGGCCTGACTGAACGTCTGACAAATCAGCCTGTGGCCATGGACAAAAAAGCGCATACCCGAATGAAGCGGGGCAAGCTGCTGCCTGAGGCGCGGATCGACCTGCACGGTATGACACTGGCCCGCGCGCACCCTGTCCTGACAGGTTTTATTCTAAAAGCACAGATGGAGGGCAAGCGGCTGGTTCTCGTCATTACCGGCAAGGGCAAACATCACGACGATGGCGGGCCTATCCCTGTGCGGCACGGTGTGTTGCGGCATGCAGTGCCAGACTGGCTTTCGCGGCCGCCGCTGTCGCAGGCGATTTTGCAAATTTCACCCGCGCATCAGCGACACGGGGGTGTCGGCGCCTATTATGTTTACCTAAGACGACACCGGTAACAGCGGTCTGGCCCGCAAGATCCCAACGGTCATCATCACCGCGGCAAAGGCGAAATATCCGGCAACCGCCAGATATTGCCTTTCGATGCCAAACCCCAGATCAATGGCCAGCCCAGTAACACCGGGACCAATCGCAGATCCAAACACCATGACAGCCGCGGCCATTGCCTTGATCGAACCAAGACGCGCAGTGCCATAGAATTCGGCCCAAAACGCGCTGGGTAAAGTTGTGTTGGCCCCGGTTGTCAGACCCAGAAAGACGAAACCGACCAACAGTGTCAGTGTGTCTTGCGCCACGGCAAAAAGAATAAAGGCGACAATGATTGGCAGCAGCAGGAATGGCATGAGGCGCGCCGTTCCAAATCTGTCCAGCGCCCAGCCAGATGTGATCATCGCGAGAATGCCAACGACGGTATAAAGCGGAAACATCGCCACCAGTGCGACATGCTCAATGGATTTGACGCCGGCAAAATGAACCTGATGAAAGAAAAACGCGGTGTTGAACGCGGCTGGCCCGAGTAGCGCAGGCACCATGAACCAGAAAAGCCAGTGTGTCAGAGCCTGATTTCGGGTCCAGTGACGATTTATCATGCCAAATGTCTGATCGTTGTCTGCCATGGACTGAGGGGTCCGCTCGCGTCGTAACAAGAGCAACAGGATTGGTATGCCCAGAAATGCCAATCCTGCGGCAAGCATCCATAAAATGCGCCAGTCATACATCCCCATCAGAGCAACGAATATCAGTGGCAAGAGCGCCTCACCCAGCGCAAAGCCAAGTGTCGCAACCGAAAGAGCCCGTCCACGCATAAGCACGAACCACCGCGCCATGGCGACCATAGCGATGTGGCTGGTCATCCCCTGTCCGGTAAAGCGAAGCGCAAAGATAACAGCAACCAGACCCCACCATGTCTGGTTCAACGCCATGCCAAGACAGGCAAGTGTCAGAAGCGCGAGAATAATGGGTGCGAGCGCACGCACGCGGAAATGATCGGTCAAACCACCAGCCCAGATCATCACCAGCGCCGAGGCGGTCGTGCCAAGCGTATAGATCCCACCCCATTCGCCATGCGAAAGACCAAAGTCTTCACGAATGTGACCCGCAAAAATTGAGATAAAGAACGTCTGCCCAAAGCTTGACAGGAACATCAGTAACGCCCCGGCACTCAGCCATGGGGCGTTATCTTTGAGGAAATGCAGCGTGGTCATGCACCTTCGTTACCCGAAAACCGGGGAATGAAAAGAGACGCTTTCGTCAATTTTGCATTCGTCTCGACCGCAGCTCCGTCTCTTAGAGCACGTATCTCGACAGGTCGGTCGATTTCACCAGCTCGCCAAGATTGGCATCCACAAATTCCGCATCGACAGTCACGGTATCGCCTGCTCGATCGGGCGCGGCAAAACTTAGCTCTTCGAAAACGCGCTCCATGACGGTGTACAGCCTGCGTGCGCCGATATTTTCGACAGACCTGTTTACCTCTGCGGCGATCTTGGCCAGCGCCTCGATACCATCCTGTGTGAAGGTCACAGTCACGTCCTCTGTCCCCATAAGGGCGGTATATTGCCGGGTCAGAGCATTGTCTGTCTCTGTCAGGATGCGCACGAAATCTTCTTCGGTCAGGGCGCGCAACTCGACCCGGATGGGCAGACGGCCCTGCAACTCTGGCAAAAGGTCC
>CBFHML010000096.1:0-8464 GCA_965656855.1 Roseovarius sp. | reverse complement strand
TATTCTGTTGAAAAACTCTTGCTTGATCGACGCATAGACTGCTGATTCAATCCCCTCATCGAACGGAGGATTGGCCGATGTTAGGACCGAGGCAAGAAGCCCAAGCGGCACTGTTCTACGAGTTCTCACTGGAAGATCATGTCCCGCAAGATCACCTGCTGCGTTCGATTGACCGGTTCGTTGACTTAAGCAGTATCCGCGCGCACTTGGCGGATTTCTACAGCCATACGGGACGCCCGTCCGTCGATCCAGAGCTGCTGATCCGCATGCTTCTGGTGGGCTATTGTTTTGGCATTCGATCCGAGCGGCGGCTGTGTGAAGAGGTGCATCTGAACCTTGCCTATCGCTGGTTCTGTTGTCTCGATTTGAATGACCGTATCCCTGACCATTCGACCTTTTCCAAGAACCGGCACGGCCGTTTCCGTGAGAGCGAGTTGCTGCGTCATCTGTTTGAGACGACCGTTGCACGTTGCATCGCAGAAGGTCTGGTGAGCGGCCAACGCATGGCGATTGATGCCAGCCTGATCGAAGCGGACGCCAACAAACAGTTCTCTGCATCAAAGGAAGAATGGGACCCTGACCGAATTGATGTGGCCGCCGCGCCGCGTGCTGTGCGCGAATATCTCGATACACTGGATGAGGCAGCTTTTGGTGCTGCGAGCGAGGTGCAACCAAAGTTCACGTCGTTCTCTGATCCCGCCAGCCAGTGGACTGCCGCCCGCAAAGGGCCTGCATTCTTTAGCTATTCTGACAACTACCTGATCGATACGGATCACGGTGTCATCGTCGACGTCGAAGCGACCAGATCAATCCGGCAAGCTGAAGTCGGCTCCACAAAGACCATGCTGAACCGGGTCAAAGACAAGTTCGAACTGCACCCAGAGCGCCTCATTGCAGACACCGCCTACGGTTCTGGCCCGATGCTGAACTGGTTGGTGAAGCATGAGATCGCACCGCACATCCCGGTGATTGATAAGGCGGGGCGTACAGACGGCACGTGGTCCCGCGCAGACTTCGAGTGGGATGCCGAGAACAACCAATACATCTGTCCCGAAGGCGAAGCACTCAAGCAATTCCGCCGTAACTACTCTGATCCGAACCGTGGCCCGACGGGCAAAGGTGTCGCCAAATATCAGGCGCTCAAACATACCTGTCAGGCATGCCCATCAAAGATGAAGTGCTGTCCAAAGGCAGATGCCCGGAAGATCACCCGCGAAGAACACGAAGACGCCAGAGATGTTGCCCGCGCCATCAAAAAGACGCCCCAGTACAAGGTCTCGTCCAAACTTCGCAAGAAGGTCGAAATGCTCTTCGCTCACCTCAAACGCATCCTTGGCCTGGGCAGGCTGCGATTACGCGGCCCATGCGGCGCAAATGACGAATTCCTACTCGCCGCCACCGCCCAAAACCTCCGCAAACTGGCCAAAATCTTTCCTGCACCGCGGCAAGCGCGCAAAGCCTGATTACAAAGGCGCTCGTGGCCAGTTCAGAACGTTACTTTCTGCGCCAGCAACACGTTGTTTTTCCACAGAATCGGCTCAAACCTGCCATTCGCCGCACTGACTTTCCAAAGTCCGATACTGTCCAATCGCGTCGACCCGACCCGACGTTCCGACCGGTCCGCTGGCCCGACCTGCGCGCCACCTCCCCCGTGAGGCCAAAGCCTACAGCCCCAACTTGTCGCGCATAAAGGCCAGGGCCACGGACAGCCCGTCTTGGGCGATACCGTGCGCGGTGCCCTTCATCACGTGGGCGTAGACCTCTTTCCAACCGGCCTCTTGCAGGGCTTCTGCGGCCTCTGGCAGGGATTGGGGCGGGACCACGTCATCGGCGTCGCCATGCACAAGCAATACAGGCGGGCGCGATATCGTGTCGTCTTTCAGAAGGTCAGGCGACAGCAAGCGCCCCGAGAAGGCGACAATGCCCGCCACCTCATCCTCGCGGCGCGGCGCGACATGCAGCGCCATCATCGTGCCTTGGGAAAAGCCAAAAAGCACGACCTGCTCGGGCAGCACATCCTCATCCACCATCAGCGCATCCAGAAACGCATCGAGATCGGCGGCGGCGGCCATCAATCCGCGCTCGGCCTCTTCCTCGCTCGATCCGTCGATCCACGGGATCGGGAACCATTGCAGGCCCGCAGGCATCATCGGGATTTCCTCGGGCGCGTTCGGCGCAACAAAGAGCGTGTCGGGCAGATGCTCTGACAGCGGATCGGCCAGCCCCATAAGGTCCGCACCACTGGCACCATAGCCATGCAGAAACACAACCACCGACCGGGTGGTGCCCGAAACCGGCTGCTTTTTCTCGGCTGACAGAACGCGTGTCATCTGATCCCTTCCCTTTGTTTTGCCACATGGTAGTAGGCCCAGAGCTGTCGCGCCGCAACCGATCTCCACGGGCTCCATGCCTGTGCCATCTCGCGCAGGGCGCGGTCCTTGGGGCGATCGGGCAGATCATAGAGCAGGCGCGCGGCCTCTTGCAGGGCCAGATCACCGGGCGCGAACACATCCGCACGGCCCAGCGAAAACATCGCGTAAATCTCTGCCGTCCAGACACCGATGCCCGGCACCTGCGTCAGCTCGGCCACGACATCTGGTGTAGCTTTGTCACGCAACGCCTTGAAATCTATGCCAGAGGCGGCAAGCTCGCGGGCGTAGCGGATCTTTTGACGGCTCAGACCTGCGGCGCGCAGATCATCATCGCTGGCCCATTTGATCTTGCGCGGGCCGGTCAGCCCCGCCGTCTTCATCCGGCCCCAGATCGCATTGGCCGAGGCAACGCTGACCTGCTGGCTGACAACCGCGCTGAGCAATTGCGCGAACCCGTCGGGTTTGCGGCGCAGCGGCAAGGGGCCGGTCAGGCGATGGGCATGGGCCATGCGCGGACAGGTTTTCGTCAGGTATTCAACACCTTCTACGACGTCGTTCAGGTCATGTATGATCCGCTCGGTCATAGCTGCGCCACCCAATCTAGCGCCTGTGCCACAGTGTCCACGCGCGGTGCATCAGGCTGGGTTGGGCGCGCGACCATGGCGACGCGAATACCAAGGCGGCGTGCGGCGAGAAACTTGGTAAATGGCGTGTCTCCCCCCGCATTCTTGGACACCAGCCAATCGACACCGAGGCGCTTGAACAGAGTATATTCATCCTCTTGCGAAAAAGGCGGTCGCCCGACCAGATATTCCCCATTGGCAAAGGGAAACGGGCCATCAGGCGGGTCGATCTGGCGGCAGATCAGGCGGCACGTCCCCAGATTGGCAAAGCGGTGCAGGGTTTGCCGCCCCGTCGCCAAAAACACGGTAGACCCCGGCGGTATATGATGTGCCGCCTCCGTCTCATCCGCAAGCATGGTCCAGTCATCCTGCGCCGAGGGTTCCCACGGCGCGCGCAAAAGCTGGCAATAAGGTATATTTTCCTCGGCACAAATGCGTGCGGTGCGCAGGGAAATGCGGTGGGCAAAGGGGTGCGTGGCATCCAGAACGGCGCTGATGCCGCTGTCCTTGAGGTAGGCGCGAAACCCCTCATCCCCACCAAAACCACCCGTGCGCGTGGGCAGAGCAAGCGGCGCAGGCATGCGCGTGGCCCCCGCGAGCGAGGCGATGGCAGCCAGCTTGCGGTCTGCAAGCGCCTGCGCAAGCACCTTGGCCTCGCCGGTGCCAGCCAACAGCAAAACGGTCATGCGCCCGCCCGTGCGATGATCTGTCCCTGACGGTCGATCACGACCGTGTCCGCATGAATGCCTTCGGGCAGCATGGCACGCACGGTTTCAAGACTGTTGCGCGCCACCCAGTCAGGCATAGTTTCACGCGCATTTTCATAGGCTTGCAGGGCGGTGTTCATGAATTTCAGATCCGGGTGATCCAGCGCCTTGGCAAGGGCGTCGAAATCCACCTGACTGCGGCCGGAATGCAAATCGCGCGCGCCCTGCGCCAGCTTGGTCATCTTGCCGATGCCACCGCCCACCGTGATGCGGGGCACCGGGTGCCGGGCGAGGTATTTCAGCAATCCGCCCGCGAAATCGCCCATGTCGAGCATCGCATGATCGGGCAGATCATAGAGCGCCTGAACCGTCGTTTCGCTGGTCGCCCCGGTGCAGCCCGCCACATGGCCAAGCCCTGCGGCGCGCGCCACGTCGATGCCGCGATGAATAGAGGCGATCCACGCCGCGCAGGAAAACGGGCGCACGATGCCGGTCGTGCCAAGGATCGACAGCCCGCCTTTGACGCCAACACGCGGATTCCATGTCTTTTGCGCCAACGCCTCGCCGCCGGGGATAGAGATTTGCACGGTGATATCGGCGGGCTGGCCGTACTGGTCTGCCATTTCTTCGACCGTGCCCGCGATCATCTGGCGCGGCACGGGGTTGATCGCGGGCTCTCCGGGTGGGATCGGCAGGCCGGGCATAGTGACAGTGCCCACGCCCTCGCCCGCGCGAAACTGCACGCCGCCCTCTGACGCGGATACGCGCGCGATCACTAGCGCGCCATGGGTCACATCGGGGTCGTCGCCGGCGTCCTTGATGATACCCGCCTCGCACCAGCCGTCGCCCTGTGCCCAATGGGTGATGTCGAACACGGGGCGCTCTCCCTTTGGCAGGGTGATGCGCACGCGGGCCGGTGTCGGGTCGCCCCACAGGCCGATCAGCGCCGCGCGGGTGGCGGCGGTGGCGCAGGCGCCGGTGGTCCAGCCACGGCGCAGAGGGGTGTCGGGTTTGCGGGCCATCTCGGGCGGACTATAGGCCCGGCCAATGCCAAGGCCAATCAGCTAAATGACTGCGCCTGCGCAACACGTTGTGCCACGGCGAATGTCGCGCCCGCCCCCATACATGGTCGCAGCCGGTCTTTTCCGGCGCGGGATTTGCGGGCATAGAGGGATGCATGACCGACTCGCTTTCCCTTCCCACGGGCGCATGGCCCGAAATGCAGCCTGGCTGGGTGTGGCTGTGTGGTGCCGGTCCGGGTGATCCGGGCCTGTTGACGCTGCATGCCGTCAACGCGCTGCGTCAGGCCGATGTGGTGGTGTATGACGCTCTGGTAGAGGAACGTATCCTCGACTGGGCACCACAGGCCGAGCATGTCTATGCGGGCAAACGTGGCGGCAAGCCATCCGCCAAGCAGCGTGACATTTCCCTGCGGCTGGTGGATCTGGCCCGCGCGGGAAAACGCGTTCTGCGGCTCAAGGGGGGCGATCCGTTCGTGTTTGGCCGGGGCGGCGAAGAGGCGCAGACGCTGGTGCAGCACGGTGTGCCGGTGCGCATCATCCCCGGCATCAGCGCCGGGATCGGCGGGCTGGCCTATGCGGGCATTCCCGTCACCCACCGCGATGTGAATCAATCCGTTACCTTTGTGACCGGACATGACCAGTCCGGCGCTGCGCCAAGCTCGTTGAACTGGCGGGCCATCGCTGAGGGCGCGCAGGTGCTTGTGATCTATATGGGCATGAAACATGCCGCGCAGATTTCCGCCTCGCTGATCGAGGCCGGGCGCGACCCGGCAGAGCCTGTGGCGGTCGTGACATCGGCCACCACCCCGGCGCAACAGGTGCTTGAGACGGATCTGGGCCGCATGGCTGCCGATATCGAGGCCAGCGGGATGGAGCCGCCCGCAATCCTGTGCATCGGGCGCTCGGTGCTGATGCGGCAGGTGCTGGACTGGCAGGGCATGATGGCGGGCATGGCGCCGCGCAACCTTGATCCGCTGGACCGGGGGCGTCCCGCGGAAAGCGCGTGACCCGCTGTAGGTCGCTGCGCGACCTGAGACACGCGCCAAGCAACCACCAGACGATGAAAGGCCGCCCATGGGACAGGGCCTGATCCTTGCAGCGCCCGCCTCTGGCAGCGGCAAGACCACGGTGACGCTGGCGCTGTTGCGGCTGTTGGCGCGTGAGGGCGTCGCGGTGCGCGGTGCGAAATCCGGCCCCGACTATATCGACCCGGCCTTTCACGCCGCCGCCTGCGGGCGCGATTGCGTGAACCTTGACGCATGGGCGATGACGCCCACGCGGATCAAGGCACTGTCCAGTGGCCCGGATTTGCTGGTGATCGAGGGCGCGATGGGCCTCTTTGACGGTGCGCCCCCCGATGGCAAAGGCGCTGTGGCCGACCTCGCCCGCAGCCTCGATTTGCCCGTGGTGCTGGTCGTGGATGCGGGCCGCATGGCCGGATCTGTCGCGCCGCTCGTCGCTGGCTTTGCGGGGTTTGACCCAGAGGTGCGGGTGGCCGGTGTCATTCTCAACAACGTCGGGTCCGACCGGCACGAGGCGATGTTGCGCCGTGCGCTTGGCCAGCTTGGCCTGCCGGTGCTGGCGGTGATGCGGCGTGACACGCACCTCAGTCTGCCGTCACGGCATCTGGGGCTGGTACAGGCCAGCGAACGGCCCGATCTGGATGCGTTTCTGGATATCGCGGCGGATGCGCTGGCCGCAACGCTGGACCGGGCCGCGCTGATGGCGCTTGCCCGCCCCCTGCCCGATGCAGAGCCGGACATGCCGGGCGATCCCCCCGCGCAGGTCATCGCCATCGCCCGCGACGCGGTATTCGCCTTTGCCTATCCGCATATGTTGAACGCATGGCGCGACGCGGGCGCGGAATTGCGGCCCTTTTCACCGCTGGCGGATGAGGCCGCACCACCTGCCGATCTGATTTTTCTGCCCGGCGGCTACCCCGAACTTCATGCCGGGCGGCTTGCCGCCAACACGCGCTTTATGGACAGCCTGCGCGAGGCCGCGGCACAGACGGATATCTACGGCGAATGCGGCGGCTACATGGTTCTGGGCGACGGGCTGATTGATGCGGATGGCACGCGCCACGCGATGGCGGGGCTCTTGCGGCTGGAGACGTCCTATGCCGCGCGCCGCCTGCATCTGGGCTACCGCGACCTGCAAACCGCACGCGGGCCGTTTGCGGGCGCTTGGGCCGGACATGAGTTTCACTATGCCAGCACGCTGCGCGCGAACGGCACACCCCTTTTCACCGCCACAGATGCCGAAGGCACGGCCCTGCCCCCGATGGGCCTCACCGAGGGGCGCGTGCACGGCTCTTTCGCGCATCTGATCGCGCGCCGGGATTGATGGCTTGCCGCGACGCTGAAAGCGGATTAGCACCAACGCCATGACCGATCAAAGCCTACCCTTGGACAATGATGCCCGCGCCCGGCGCAACGTGGCCGTTCTGGTCTGTGCGCAGGCGTTTCTGGGCGCGCAGATGGCGATGGTTTTTGTGGTGGGCGGATTGGCGGGGCAAAGCCTTGCCAGCAATATCTGTTTCGCCACATTGCCCATTTCGCTTATCGTGCTCGGCTCCATGGTCTCTGCCAGCCCGCTCTCGGCGATGATGCAACGCTATGGGCGGCGCGCCGGTTTCATGGTGGGGGCCATTGCCGGGGCCGTGGGCGCGGGTGTGAGCGGTTATGGTCTGTACGTCGCCTCCTTTCCGATCTTTCTGGCGGGGAGTTTCGTCACCGGCATCTACATGTCCTCGCAGGGGTTTTTCCGCTTTGCCGCCTCGGACACCGCCAGTGATGCCTACCGGCCCAAGGCGATTTCCTATGTGCTGGCCGGCGGTCTGGCCAGTGCCATTATCGGCCCGCAACTGGTCAAGGTGACAAGTCAGGCGATGGTCGTGCCGTTTCTCGGCACATATATTGCGGTGGTGGCGATCAACCTGCTCGGCTCGCTGCTCTTTGTCTTTCTCGATATCCCCAAGCCGCCCGTCCCCGAAGAGGACGCACCGCGCGGGCGCTCGCGGCTGGAACTGCTCAAGACACCACGCATCGCGGTGGCGGTGATCTGTGCCACGGTCTCTTACGCGCTGATGAACCTTGTCATGACCTCGACCCCGCTGGCCGTGGTCGGCTGCGGCTTTGGCGAGGCGCGCGCGGCGGATGTGGTCACCGGCCATGTGCTGGCCATGTACGCGCCGTCCTTTTTCACCGGGCATCTCATTGCGCGGTTCGGGGTGGAACGCATTCTCGGGCTTGGCATCGCGATCCTCGCCGCTGCCGGGGCCGTGGCGCTCAGCGGCGTAGAGCTGGGACATTTCTTTGTCGCCCTCATCCTGCTGGGGCTGGGATGGAATTTCGGCTTCATCGGGGCGACGACCATGCTCGCGGGCGCGCACGCCCCGCATGAACGCGGGCGCATGCAGGGGCTCAACGATCTGATCGTGTTCGGCGGCGTTTTTCTGGCCTCGCTCTCGTCAGGTGGGCTGATGAACTGTTCGGGCGGCACGGCAGAGGCCGGTTGGGCCGCGGTGAACATCGCCATGCTGCCATTCCTGACACTGGCGGGTGCCGCGCTCATTTGGCTGGTGCTGCGGCCCAAAGACGCCTAGCGCACCTGGCCTACCAGCGCCCCGTCGCCGCCCGCGCGCTCAGCGACAGCCGGGTGCGCAGGGGCGGCGGCAAAAGACCACCATCGGCCACAAGACCGGGGTTGCGCGCCGCCTGCGCAAGAATGGCATCGGT
>CBFHML010000095.1:0-39019 GCA_965656855.1 Roseovarius sp. | reverse complement strand
CGTGGCGCCATGTTCGATTGGGCGGCACAGATACGGCGTCGCGGACGTGTTGTCGACGATAAGCGGCAGGCCCGCGGCATCGGCCACATCGGCCACCGCGCGCAGATCGGCGACATGCCCGCCCGGGTTGGCGATGGATTCGCAAAACACCGCGCGCGTATCGTCGTCGATGGCGTTCTTGATGGCGTCCATATCGTCGATATCGACGAACTTGGCGGACCAGCCAAAGCGGTGAATCGTCTGGCTGAACTGCGTGATCGACCCGCCGTAAAGACGTGTGGAGACAACGATATTCTTGCCCGGTCCCATGATCGGAAACAGCGCCATGATCTGCGCGGCGTGCCCTGACGAGCAACAAACAGCCCCGGCACCGCCCTCAAGCGTGGCAACCCGTTCCTGCAAGGCCGCGACCGTCGGATTCGTCAGGCGGGAATAGATATATCCCACCTCCTGAAGGTTGAACAAAGCCGCCGCGTGCTCTGCGTCGCGAAACACATAGGCGGTCGTCTGATAGATCGGCACCTGACGTGCGCCGGTGGCCGGATCGGGCCGCGCGCCGGCGTGTACTTGCAGCGTGTCGAACCCGACTTGATGGGGACTGTCTGACATGGAAAGGCTCCTCTTACTCCTGTTGGCGCAAGGGTTACGGCAAAGGGGTGCTCAGAACAACTAGGGAATAGGGAGAGGCGGCGCGGCTTGCCAACGGGCGCGCGCATGGGCAAGGCTGTGCCAAACACACTTGCCCGAAGGTCCGACATGCCCCATCCCTTTCATCTTGCGATTCACGTCACAGACCTCGACGCCGCGCGCGCCTTTTACGGTGATCTGCTTGGCGCGACGGAAGGCCGGTCAACCGACACATGGGTCGATTTCGATTTTTTCGGCCATCAGCTCAGCCTGCATCTGGGCACACCCTTTGCCAATGAGGCCACTGGCAAAGTCGGCGCGCATATGGTGCCGATGCCGCATTTCGGGGTCGTTCTACCGCTGGATGTTTGGCGCCCCATGGCCAAGCGGTTGGAGACGGCAGAGACGGATTTCGTGATTCCGCCCTCCGTGCGGTTCGAGGGCGAGCCGGGAGAGCAGTGGACGATGTTTTTCCGCGATCCCTCGGGCAATCCCATCGAGGTGAAGGGATTTGCCGAGATGGAGGGCGTTTTTGCGGGCTGACCGCGCGGGTCAGCGCATCCAGAACCCGTTGCGCTTGATCGTGTTGCGCAGCGCCTGTTCCTTGCGGGGCAGGTTGTCCCGGTCAAAGAGGGCGCGCACCTTTTGACCGCGCCCGTGATAGATCATGAACTTGATCGGGTCGTAATTCTTGAGCAATTTCTTGATCGGGTTCGGGGTTGTGATCTCTTCCAGCACCTCGACCACGGCATCGGATTCGCGCGCGTAAAGCAGCGGGAACATGCGGTAATGGCAGCTAACCGTGCCATCCAGCAGACCCTCTGGCAGGGTGTCGCGCCCGCCCCCAAGCCCGTGGATCACCAGCGGCAGCGCCACCTGATCAAGCCACGGATCAAGCGACTGACACACCAGTTCGCGTGGCGCATCATCGCGAATGGCAAGGGCGTAGTCCAGAAACCGCTGTCCGAACACATGCGGGCACTCGTAAAAGAAAAAACCCGCGTTGAAATAGAGATAGCGGCGCCAGAATTCATCCGGCCAGCGTGGATCAAGCGAGCTTTCAAACTCAAGCCCGAACTTGTCGTAAAGCGATTTCCACGTCTCGGCATAGCCCGGCCCGTATAGCTGGATTTCGGGCCAGGTGCCCTCTCGCCGCAGTGACGCGGTGGGGCGTTTGAAATCAAATGGCACGCTTGTCAGCTCATCGGTGATGAGCGTGTCAGTGTCGAAAAACACAAAGGGTTCACCCTTTGGCAGGGCAAAAAGCGCCTCGATCTTGTTGCCATAGGGGTATTTTTCCCCGAAATGGTGGGACGTGAATGGTACGATCTCTGCGCCGAAACTGTCCGTTAGAACCGCGCGCACATCGCTTCGCATCCGGGGATCGCCCTGCCATAGCGGACCGGGCTGTGGCTCTGCGACGAACAGCCTGCCCGAAAACCCGGGGCTGCGCGCACGCAAGGAGGCCGCGAACAGGACCGCCTCGTATTGAAGCCGCCCCTGCTGGCCCACGATGACGATGTGAAACGATTGCTGTTTTTTCTTTTTCGCGGCCATACGCGCCGTGATCCTGATATAAGTACCCACCGTCTTGGTAACTATACGGGCTGTCCGGTCTCAGAGCGAGAGGGCAGAACGGGATTTTTTCGCTTCGTTATGTCCGGGCATGCCGCGGGCGCCCCGGCCACGCCATTTGTCGGATAATACGCTTAAACCCTGCCGCATAATCGGTATAGTGACACCACAACACTGGCGCGACAGGAGGGAGACGCGGATATGGGCAAAGCAGGTGGCATCGCGGTTATCTTGTCGGTGATATGCCTCGTGGCGTCCTTTGCGTTTTCGCTGCCCGGCTGGATCAATCTTTTGGGGATCGGGTTTGGCCTGCTTGGGCTGATCCTGCTTGGCCTTGCCGGCAAGGGCGGCGGGACGCGGTAAGGTCAGAGGGGACGTTGAGATATGGCGGCATTGGCGCGTTTGTTGATCGTAGGCTTCGTCGTTTTGACGGTGATCTACATTTCCCTGTCGCTCTATTCCCGCGCGGTCCGGCGTGGCAAACTTCACGAATGGTGGGAAGAAGAGGGCAGGCCCGGCGACCGGGAGACCTACGTCACCGAGGGCCTGCGCGACTATGACCGCTCGTTGCGGCGCAAGCTGATCTTGGGCGTCTACGTGGTGCCGTGCCTTGCGGTCGGCACCATTCTTTATGTGGTCAATTTCGCCTGAACGCCGTCAGGCTGCGTTGCTTTCGCGGGCCTCGGACGTGACACTGAGACTGTCGCGGACCCAGACCGGCAGGTCCAGCCGGTAGGCCGGGTCGGGATCATGTGCAAGAACCTGATTGCGCAGCCGTTTCACCAGCCGCCAACGCTTGGACTGGCCGCGCATAGAGATCTGGCGCAGCGCCTCGACCTGATTTGCATCAAGCTGTTGGCGCACTTTCCCAACGCGGCAGGTGAATTCAGCCGGGTCCGCGCCGATATCCCGCAAGAAGGTGCGCAGATATGTTTCGGCCCCGAGCTTTATCCGCTCGAACGCCCGCATCTTGATATCAAGCGCCGGGTTCACCGCTTGCAGCCGTTCTTGCAGCCCGGTAAAGTCGATGGAATTGAAATTCACCGCGCGGCAGAAACTGCCCAGATCGAGATTGGTCTGCGCCGTGCGGATCGCCTCGGAGTACAGGCTGAGAAGATAGGTCTCGGGATTGCGCGAAAACATCAAGAGGCGCGTGCGTTCGGCGGGCAGACCGGCCGTAAGACAACGCAAACAGCTGGTGGCCTGCGGATAAAATCCGGGATTGTCGATACCCCATGTCAGCGCCTGATGCATGGGTGGGCCCAGACGATCGACCTGAGAAATCAAAACGGTGTGTGCGCCTGCAAGCTCTGCTTTTCGTGTTATTGCAGCATTGAGCCCGGCAAGATGGTCGGCCGGGGGCGTCTCGCGCGCCGGATGACACAGCCCACGGATCGCGCGGCGCTGTCGCGCCAGAACGCCGGGCATTTCCGTATTGACGTAAAATATCCCCTGCGCACGCAGAGCGGAAAGATTGTCCGACAGGTTACCCTGAAGAAACGAGGACGCCGTCCTATGCGCGCCCAAGTGGAACACGTAATCCATAATGCCTGCTCACTGCCAAGTTTTATTATATTTTTTCAAAGCGTACCGCAGATGCGCAGATCTGGCAACAAGTCCGGTGGTGAGCGCTAGGGAGTGTGGCTTTGGCTGCACAATTCGTGCGAACATGTCACAAGTTGGGCCGCGCCCATGCCTGTTTCAACAGGTTTGTGTTGCAGTGGTGGGCGACCCAGGAATCGAACCTGGCGTGCGTCTCCGCGAGGGAGTTACAGTCCCCTGCCACACCTTGCGGCCTGTCGCCCACTGGAGGCCGTATCTAAAAGCGGGTGTAGGGCGCGTCAACCGGAAAATCGCTTGCGAATACGGGCGGTCACGGCCATTGTCCCGGTCTTGCCACGGAGGTGCGGATGGCCACGAAGAAACCCAAATGGGTGGTGGAAAAAGAACAGGCGAAAAAGAGCGCCGCAAACGAGACGGTTTGGCTTTTTGGGCTGCACGCGGTGCGTGATGCGCTGGAAAACCCGGCCCGCCAAAAGCTGCGGCTGATCGTGACACCCAATGCGCTGCTGAAGATCGAAACCTCGGTCGCCACCGCCGGGATCGAACCCGAGATGGCCGACCCGCGCCGTTTTTCCGCGCCGCTTGATCCGGCCTCTGTCCATCAGGGGGCCGCGCTTGAGGTCAAGCCGCTCGATTGGGGGGATCTGGCCACGGTTTGTCTGGGGGACGGGACAGGCGCGCCGCGTTTGCTGCTGCTGGACCGGGTGACCGACCCGCATAACGTGGGCGCGATCCTGCGCTCTGCCGAGGTGTTCGGCGCGCAGGCGGTGATTGCCCCGCGCCACCATTCAGCCCCCGAAACAGGCGCTTTGGCCAAGACCGCCAGCGGCGCGCTGGAACGCCAGCCCTATCTGCGGGTGCGCAACCTTGCCGATGCCATCGCAGAGGTGCAGCGCATGGGCTATCTCGTGCTTGGCCTTGACGGAGAGGCGCAAGATACGCTGGATGCCGCCCTGACGGACAAGCGCGACCGGGCGGTTGCGCTGGTGCTGGGGGCAGAGGGGCCGGGCCTGCGGCAACGGACCCGCGAAAGCTGCGACAAATTGGTGCGGATCGATGCGGCGGGGGCGTTCGGGTCTCTCAACGTTTCAAATGCAGCCGCCGTGGCCCTATATGCCTCCAGAGAAGGTAAGACGGAGGGATAAATGGGGCACAAGATCGCCACATGCAGTTATTGCGGTATACGCGCCGCGCTGATCTTTGACGAAGGGCAGCACGAGCTGGTCTGTCGGGCCTGCGGTGCGCCCCTGCATGAGATCAAGTCGATGCCTCAAGCCCCTGATGCAAAGAGGAAAAAATACTCTCCCGGCAAGGCAGAGAGACAGCGCATGCGGCGCGAGGCAGAGGCCGAAGTGCGCGGCGAACGCCCGGTTCGTCCGGCCTCGACACCCCGTCGCAAGCCACCCAAGCGGCGCAAGTCCCTGGGTCGGCGCATGTTCGAGGAATTGTGGGATGTGGTCGATGACATCTTTGATTGATGCGGGCGATATGCGTGTCTGGCGTCTGATCACAGCAAGTTTACAATCCCTTTATATCCGCAACATAACACCTACATCTTTACCCGAGGCGCCGGTCTGGAACTCCGGTGCTTCTCTTCACTGTCCCTCGTTCCGCACTGGCGCCCGGGTTTTGTCCCGGGCGCTTTTTTGTGCCGAGAAAAGCGCGTAGGATCCCCCCATGAACGAACGCTATTCAGATGCGCATCTGCGCGATGTCCTCAAACGCACCCGGCGCATCGCCGTGGTCGGCGTGTCCCTCAACGAGGTGCGACCCAGTTTTTATGTGGCACGCTATCTCAAGCTCAAGAAATTCGACGTGATCCCGGTCAACCCGGTGCATGCGGGCAAAATCGCCTTTGGCAGCACCGTGATCGGCAGCCTGTCCGAGATCGAGGGCGGGGTAGACATGGTCGATATCTTTCGCAGGCCCGAACATGTGCCGCAGGTGGTGGACGAGGCGCTGGCGTGTTTCCCCGATCTTGCGACGATCTGGATGCAGATCGGCGTCTGGCACGAAGAGGCGGCGCACAAGGCCCGTGCGCGCGGCGTGGATGTGATCATGAACCGCTGCCCAAAGATCGAATATCAGCGGCTCTTTGGCGAGCTTCGCATGGGCGGGTTCAACACCGGGGTGATTTCGTCAAAGCTCTGAATCCTGTGACTTGTGATCGTGGCTGGGGGTTTCACCCCCAGACCCCCAGGATATTTGAAGCAAGATGAAAGCCCGGATCAGCGTGCCTTTACGTCGGCGGCGATGCGCATTTCGCGCAAGGGCCGGACAAGGCGGATCGCCTCGGCATAGACCGGATGCGCCTTGTAGGCGGCGAGCGCGGCCTCGTCGGTGAATTCGGCATAGACCACCAGATCCACTTCTTCACCGGTCAGCTTGTCGGCATGCATGTTTTCGCCCACCTCGAAATGGCTGGCATGGGGGATTTGGCCCAATGTCTCAAGCCCCTCGCGAATGCGGGGCAGGTCAGCGGGGTCGCTGGCGGTAAAAAAAACGATATGGCGGATCATCATGTGCGGGCTGCCTTTTCCTGAAGTCCCGACCGCGATTGGCGGCTGTCCAGTTCTGCCATCACGTCGGCAAGCGCCACATCGCGGCTATGCAGCATGACGAACAGGTGAAAGAGCACGTCAGCTGCCTCTGATGTCAGGGCCGCCTTGTCGCCCTTGACCGCCTCGATCAGCGCCTCGATGGCCTCTTCGCCAAATTTCTCGGCCACTTTTTCGGGGCCTTTTGCCAGCAACTTGGCGGTCCAGCTTTCATCCGGTGCGGCCTTGGCGCGGGTCTGGATGATCTTTTCGAGCTCCTCAAAGGTCATGCGCCTATCCTTACGGGAATGCCGGCTGCGGCCATATGGTCCTTGGCCTCTGCGATGGTATGCTCGCCGAAATGAAAGATGGACGCGGCCAGCACGGCAGAGGCGCCGCCCTCTGACACGCCCTCAACCAGATGATCCAGCGTGCCGACACCGCCAGAGGCGATGACCGGGATGCTGACCGCCTCCGCGATGGCGCGGGTCAGCGGCAGGTTAAAGCCCGCGCGCGTGCCATCGCGATCCATCGAGGTCAGCAGAATTTCGCCCGCGCCCTTTTCCTCTACCAGTCTGGCGAACGCCACGGCGTCCATGCCCGTGGGTTTGCGCCCGCCATGGGTGAAGATCTCCCACTTGCCGGGGGCGACCGTCTTGGCGTCGATCGCCACCACGATGCATTGCGAGCCGAACTGATCGGCGGCCAGCCGCACCACATCCGGGTCGGCCACGGCGGCAGAGTTGAACGAAACCTTGTCGGCCCCCGCCAGCAAGAGCGCACGCACATCCGCCACGGTGCGCACGCCGCCGCCCACGGTCAGCGGGATATAGCATTGCTCGGCTGTGCGGGTGACCACGTCCAGCATCACACCGCGATTTTCGTGTGTTGCGTGAATGTCGAGAAAACACAGCTCATCCGCGCCGGCAGCGTCATAGGCGCGCGCGGCATCCACCGGGTCGCCCGCATCGCGCAGGTTGACGAAATTCACGCCTTTGACGACGCGGCCATCGGCGACGTCGAGGCAGGGAATGATACGGATCTTGAGCATGGGTCAGCCGGTTTTCTTGATCACGGGGATGTTTATGGCGATTTGGCCGAACATGCCAGAGGATGGCAGCAGCTTTGGGACAAAGCTTGGAGATCTGCGGTGCGAAACCTGTGGGCAATGAGCCTGCATTAGCCGTTCAAAGCGGCCAACGCAGATTTGAGGTCAAGCGCCCCATCATAAAGCGCGCGGCCCGAGATCGCGCCGTTCAACTGTGCGCCGCAATCGCGCAGCGCCATGAGATCATCGAGGGATGACACCCCGCCAGAGGCGATGACCGGGATCGACACGGCCTGCGCCAGGGCGGCGGTTTCGGCTATGTTCGGTCCCTGCATCGCGCCGTCGCGGTTGATGTCGGTATAGATGATCGCCGCCACGCCCGCGTCCTCGAAAGAGCGCGCCAGATCGGTGGCCAGCACATCGGTTTCCTCGGCCCATCCCTTGGTCGCGACGCGCCCGTGCCTTGCGTCGATGCCCACGGCGACCTGCCCCGGAAATGCCTTGGCCGCCTCGCGCACCAGCGCGGGGTTTTCCACCGCGACGGTCCCGAGGATCACGCGCGCCAGCCCCTTTGACAGCCAGCGGTCTATCGTGGCCATGTCGCGGATGCCGCCACCCAACTGGGCGGGCACCTTGCAGCGCTCCAATATGGCCTCGACCGGGGCGGCATTGACCGGCTCTCCGGCAAAGGCGCCGTTGAGATCCACCAGATGCAGCCATTCGCAGCCCGCATCGACAAATTCCTGCGCCTGTGCGGCGGGGTCATCGTTGAACACGGTGGCCTTTTCCATCTCGCCTTTCAGCAAGCGGACGGCCTGACCGTCTTTGAGGTCGATGGCGGGGTAGAGGATCATCTGCGCGGTCCTTTTCTCATGTTGCGCAGGCTTTGGCATGGCGTGCGGGCATTTGCAACGCGACGTGGCGTCAGACTTGATCGCGGACAGGCGAGGGTCGAGCGTAGAGTGGATCGACAGGGAGGATTTGCGATGATGAAAACGCTTGGAATTGGGCTTTTGGCTGGCGCGCTTGGGGCCGGTGCGGCCCTTGCAGAGCCAGTCAGCGGCACATGGCGGACAGAGCCGGGGGACACGGGCGGGCATCTGTTGGTAACGGTTGCGCCCTGCGGCGGCGCGCTTTGCGGGACGATCGCACAGGCGGTGGACAAGGCGGGTTCGCCGGTCACCGGGTACGAGCATGCGGGCAAGAAAATGCTGTGGAACATGACGCCCAAGGGCGGCGGCGCCTATGGCGGTGGCAAGATCTGGGCACCGGACCGTGACAAGACCTATAACTCCCGGATGCAAGTGAGCGGGGACCAACTCAAGGTCGAAGGTTGCGTGCTGGGGATTTGCCGCGGTCAGGTCTGGACACGCGCGCAATAAAGCGGTCCGGCTTTGGGGCAGCGTGGACCAGACGGTATCCCAATCCCGTGGCAGGGCGTCGAATTGGGCGCTGGAGGCTGCCACGCGAGACATCTGTGAGAGGTGACACCCGGTGGGCTGGTTCTTGCCGGGTGCGCGACCAAGGGGTTCAAAGATCACCCGCGACATCCCATGTCCTGACCAATGACACCACTCATTCGTGAGAGGAGGCAAACCATGCGATGTACAACTCTGGCCATGATTTTCCTTTTGGCGGGTGGCGCGGCGGGCGCTGATCCGGTCAAGGGCCTGTGGCTGACGGAGCCCGATAGCAAAGGGCAGGTGGCCCATGTGGCGGTCAAGCAATGTGGGGCGGCTGCGCTCTGCGGGACGATCGTGCGGGCCTTTGATTCCAAGGGGTCCGAGATCATGACGCCGAGTGTCGGCAAACGCGTCTTTTGGGATATGAAGCCAGAAGGGCAGGGTGCCTATGCGGGCCGCGCCTATGTTCCGGCGCATGACCGGAACTATGATGCGGGCCTGCGGCTGGGCGAAGACCGGCTCAGGGTTGAAGGCTGTCTTGGCCCCGTCTGCATGGGGCAGGTCTGGCGGCTTGTGAATTGACGCGATGGCGCGTCAGGGCGCCCATTTCAGAAAGTTGGAAATGATGCGCAGCCCGGTGGTCTGTGATTTTTCGGGGTGGAATTGCGTGCCGACGATGTTGTCGCGGCCAATCACGGCGGTCACAGGCTCGCCATACTCCACATGTGCAATCAGATGCGCAGGGTTGCTGACGCGCACATGGTAGGAATGCACGAAATAGGCGTGATCGCCTGATGTGATCCCGTCGAGAATCGGATGGGCCTGCGTGATCTCAAGATCATTCCAGCCCATATGCGGCACTTTCATCGCCGGATCTGCGGGCTGGATCGGCCCCACCGTGCCTGGAACCCAGCCGAAACCGGGGGTCGGCGTATACTCCAGCCCCTCATCGGCCAGCATCTGCATGCCGATGCAGATCCCCATGAAGGGGCGGGCGGAATGGATCACTACCTCTTCGATGGCCTCGAACAGCCCGCGATGATCGAAAAGCTCTTTGCGGCAGGCCGGAAACGCGCCGTCGCCGGGCAGAACGACACGGGTTGCCCGGCGCACCGCGTCGGGGTCTGAGGTGACGATGACCTCACCCGCGCCCGTTTCCCGCGCCATGCGCTGAAACGCTTTCTGCGCGGAATGCAGGTTGCCGGATTCGTAATCGACGATGACAGTGGTCATGGGGTCAAAGACTGCCCTTGGTCGACGGGATGGCATCGGCCTTGCGTGGGTCGGTTTCGACCGCCTCGCGCAGGGCGCGCGCAACCGCCTTGAACGCCGCCTCGGCGATGTGGTGGCTGTTGATCCCGGCCAGCTGATCGACATGCAGGGTCAGCCCCGCATGGGTGCTGAACGCCTGAAAAAACTCGCGCACCAACTCGCAATCGAACGTGCCGATCTTTTGCGTGGGCAAATCCAGCGTCCAGACC
Source organism: Roseovarius sp. (assembly GCA_965656855.1). GTDB lineage: Bacteria > Pseudomonadota > Alphaproteobacteria > Rhodobacterales > Rhodobacteraceae > Roseovarius. The sequence goes on along the minus strand of CBFHML010000095.1, from coordinate 28,785 downwards.
AGATAGGGGCGGCCGGAAATATCCAGTGCGGCACGTACCAGCGCATCGTCCATCGGCAAAAGACAGGCGCCATATCGGCGGATGCCACGTTTGTCGCCCACCGCCTCGGACAGGGCCTGACCAAGGGCGATGCCCACATCCTCGACCGTGTGGTGATCGTCGATATGCAGATCGCCCGTGCAGCGCACGTTCATGTCGATCAGCGAATGGCGTGCCAACTGATCCAGCATATGGTCGAAAAAACCAACGCCGGTCTCGGTGTCATAGCGTCCCGACCCATCGAGATTGATCTCGACCGAGATATCCGTCTCAGCGGTCTTGCGGGTGATCTTGGCTGTGCGCATGGGGGGCTTTCCGCGTCTGGGTAACGCCGCGGTTATAGGCGGAGTGCCGACCCGCGCCAAGGCCCCAAGATAGGGTCCCGGCGCGGGTGTTGATTATGTGCCTCAGGCGGCCTTGCGACGGCGGCGCGCACGCGGTGCGCCGGATTTGGCACCTTGGCCACCTCCGCCACCATGTCCGCCACCACCACCGCGACGACGACGCTGCGTGTTGCCGGGACGGCCACCGCCACCCGGCTCTGTCAGGGCGGCGGGCGCCTTGCCATAGCCGACGGGGATGTCGATCTTCATCAGCTTTTGGATCTGGCGCAGCAGATCGGCCTCTTCGCCGCAGCAAAAGGCGATCGCCTCACCCTCACGTCCGGCGCGGGCTGTCCGGCCGATACGGTGCACGTAATTGTCGGGCACCTCGGGCAGCTCATAATTGATGACATAGCCGACGCCGGGAATGTCGATGCCGCGCGCTGCCACATCGGTGGCCACGAGAATGTTGATCGTGCCGTCGCGGAAGGCTTTGATCGCGCGGTCGCGCTGGCCTTGGCTCTTGTTGCCGTGGATCGATGCGGCGTTAAAGCCGTCGGCGACAAGCCCCTTCATCAGCTTTTCCGCGCCATGCTTGGTGCGGGCAAAAACGAGGGTGAGGGCACCGGGATCGCGCTGCAGGATTTCGCGCAGATGCGCGGGTTTGTCCGGCTTGGGCACGAAATGCACCGATTGCGTGACCTTGTCAGCCGCCTTGCCCGGAGGTGCGACCTGTACCTTGCGCGGGTTGGTCAGATAGGCTTGGCTCAGCTCTTCCATTTGCTTGGGCATGGTGGCCGAGAACAGCATCGTCTGACGCGGCGTGCCAAGGCGTGGCGCGATTTTGCGCAGCGCGTGGATAAAGCCCATGTCGAGCATCTGGTCGGCCTCGTCGAGCACGAGGTGACGCACTTGACCCAGATCGACCGCGCGGCGGTCCATAAGGTCCATCAGGCGGCCCGGCGTGGCGACAAGGATATCGGTGCCAAAGCTGAGAAACTTGATCTGGCGGCCGATGGATTGTCCGCCGACCACAGTGGACACGCGCAGGCGTGTGCCATTGGTCAGCACCTTGATGCTTTCGGCGATCTGATTCACCAGTTCGCGCGTCGGCGCAAGGATCAGCGCCTTGGCGGTCTTGGGTGCGGGCTTGCCCGGCTGAGCGAGCAGGTGGTCGATCAGCGGCAGACCAAAGGCCAGCGTCTTGCCGGTGCCTGTCTGGGCGAGGCCCATAATGTCATTGCCAGCAAGGGCGAGTGGAATCGCCTGATTCTGGATCGGTGTAGGTTCAGTGAAACCTGCCTTGTCGAGGGCGGTCTTGAGTGCGGGGTCGAGGCCCAGCATGTCGAAATCGAGCATAAACTATCCTTGTGGCCACGCAGAATGCGCGGCGTATGGGGGCCATGCTGTCAGGCATGGCAGGCGGGGTTCGCGTGGCCTCTGGACATGCGGGATCATCCCGCAATGTCTGGCCGGCGCGTCAGGAACCCTGCGTGATGGGGAACTGGATTTGGGTCGCTGTCGGGCCCGGATGTTCGGGCGCGGCTTGCTCACGCGGCAGCGCAGCGATGTCGGTTAGATGGGGGAAAGCGGCCGATATGTCAAGACTTTACCCATTTCGGCACGCGCCAAGCAAAGATCCCAGCCCCACCGGGGCGGGGGATCTTTAAGAGTTGCTTGTCGTGGAAAGGCCTGTATCGGCCTTGAGTAAATTGGAGCGGGCGAAGAGATTCGAACTCTCGACCCTTACCTTGGCAAGGTAATGCTCTACCCCTGAGCTACGCCCGCATCCTTGGGTGAGGCGTCAGATATAAAGTCTCGCCCGTGGCTGCAAGAGAAAATCGCATGGAAAGCGGGAAAAATTTTGAACTCGCTGCCATGCGGGCATTTCCCCGCGCGTTTGGCCTTTGGCCTGAGGCATCATCGCAGAGCTAAATGCTTTAACTGAAACGGAAATACATTTCCGCGTAAACCAGCGTCGCGGCCAGCATCAACACCATGTAGATCAGCAGGCGCTGGCGGAGCGGGCGCGGGCTGTCGTTCTCCTCGTCGGAACCGTCGATCCGTGGCAAGGCATCTCCTCCCTCAAGTTGATGTCGCCGGATGTGGCAAAAGTGCCCTCCACGCTAGGTCCACGAGACCCATCGCGCAAGAAAAAGCCCCGGCAGGGCGGACCTGCCGGGGCGTGTGCCGTCATTTCAGGCAATCAAAGCGTGCCTGCGGACATCTCTCTTGCGATATGATCCGCTTGCCGGATGGCCAGCGCCACGATGGTCAGCGTCGGGTTTTCCGCAGCACCTGTGGTGAACTGCGAGCCGTCCGAGACAAAGAGATTCTCGATGTCATGCGTCTGGCCCCACTTGTTGACCACGCCGTCCTCGGGGTTTTCCGACATGCGGTTCGTGCCAAGGTTATGCGTGCTGGGGTAGGGCGGCGTCGGCATAGTGCGCGTGGCCCCCATTGCGTCATAGATCTCGGCACCGCGCTTGTAGGCGTGGTCGCGCATTGCGTTGTCGTTCGGGTGATCGTCGAAATGCACGTTCGGGGCGGGCAGACCGTATTGGTCCGTGACCTCGGTGTTGAGCGTGACGCGGTTGGTGGACTGGGGCATGTCCTCGCCCACGATCCACATGCCGGCCATGTTCTCATACTGGTCCAGCGCCGAGGTGAACTCACGTCCCCAGCTTCCGGGATCGAGGAACGCCGCCATGAACGGCAGGCCAAGCCCAAGCGTTTCCAACTCGTAGCCGCCGACAAAGCCCCGGCTGGGATCGTGCCGCGACTCGTCTTGGATGATGCCGGCCATCGTGGTGCCGCGCCACATCTTCACGGGTTGTTCGAAGATGCCATAGACCGATCCCGTCATATGCCGCATGTAGTTGCGCCCCACCTGATCAGAGCTGTTGGCCAGACCGTTGGGGAACATGGCAGATGCCGAGTTCAAGAGCAGACGCGGGGATTCGAAAGAGTTACCCGCGACACAGACGATCCGGGCCTTCTGCATCTGCAAGTCGCCATTGCCGTCGAAATACTCGACACCTGTGACCTTGCCCGCCTCGTTGTGCAGGATCCGCGCCACATGGGCCTTTTCACGCACTTCAAGATTGCCCGTCGCCTCGCCCTGAGGGATGTCGACATAGCCCGCCGACCATTTGGCGCCCCATTTGCAGCCCTGAAAACAGAACCCGGTCTGCTGGCACATCAGGCGGTCGCCATCCTCGCGGCTGTTGATCGCCATGCGCCCGGTATGGACCTCTTCATAGCCCAGCTTTTTCGCGCCGGCCTCGAACACCTTGTAGTTGTTGTTGCCCGGCAGACCCGGATTGCCGTTGGTGCGCGTGACGTTCAGTTTCTTTTCTGCCAGATCGTACCATGGTGCCATTTCGGCCCCGTCGATCGGCCAGTCGAGCAGGCTTGCGCCTTCGACCTCTCCATAGGTGGTGCGCGCTTTCCACTCGTGGTCCTGAAACCGGAGCGAGGCGCCGGCCCAGTGCTGTGTCGTGCCGCCCACCGACTTTACGATCCACGCCGGAAGGCCCGAGAAATCCTTGGCCACGCGCCAATCGCCCGACGTGGTGCGCGGATCAAGCCATGCAAGCTGGCCAAAGCTGTCCCACTCGTCGTTGATGAAGTCCTCTGGCAGATGCCGGGCGCCGGCCTCCAGTGCGACGACGCTCACGCCTTTTTGTGCAAGTTCGTTGGCAAGAACGCCACCGCCCGCGCCGGTGCCGATGATGACGACGACATTGTCGTCGTTCAGGTTAAATGGTGCTGTCATATCCCGTATCCTCCTCTCAGCCGATCCAGGCGATGTCATCAAAGCCGCGGTTGATATATCCGCCCTTTGAAAAGCTTTCGCCCTCGTAGCCGAACACCGGCCAGATCGCCTTTTGGTTATAGAGCCCGGTGACAAGCCCCCCTCGGATGCGCTGGAAAAAGTCGTCATCCTCCATCGAGCGCAGCACGTCGACGCGGTCCCGCTCCCAGCCGAGTTCGGCATATTCCATGCCCTTGAGCTCGCGCGCACGATCGTTGAGCGCGTCGATCCCGGCGGTGATCGCGTCGACCTCTTCGGGTTTGTCATAGCCTTTGACGGCGGCGACGTAATATTCGTCACCGACCCGGTCATGCGGATAGATATCGCGCGCCATCTGCACCAGCGTGGCAAAGGTTTCGGGTTTCAGCGCGTCCATTTCGGTGGCCCAGGCCGCATTCTGGCCGGTCACATAGCTTGCGCCACAGACAAAAGCGCCGACCGCCGTGGTCGCGCCTCTCAACAGATCTCGCCGGGTCATGGACCGGGGCGATTTGGTTTGGGTACTCAACGTCATGTCCTCCCTAAAGCGTTTCGTCTTTGACCTGAGACATCAGCGAAAGGCGAAACGCGTGCTGCGTTTGCACGTTGTGCTGCGTTCCCCGAAAAGCTGTGAGTCAGGCTTTTCGCGAAACGCTTTGAAAGGCGTGGATTTGGTCCTCTCCTCCGCAAGGTCGGGCCACGCCATGCCCGGCCTCCTCGAAATCGTGTGATTTATTTGAAGCGCCCCGCGCGTTCGAGCACCTCGATCTGGTAGCCATCGGGGTCTGCGATGAAAAAGAACCTGCCGATCAGCTCGCCGTCGGGGGCGAATTCCACGATCTTGCGCGGCTCAAGCCCCGCTGCGGTCAGGCGCGCATGTTCCGTGGCAAGGTCCGCGACCGACACCGCGAGATGGCCATAGCCATCGCCCAGATCATAGGGCTCTGTGCGGCCCTTGTTGACCGTCAGCTCGACTTCGAACTCGGTCTCGTCATTGCTGAGATAAACCAGTGTGAAGTCGGAAAAATCCAACCGGTCCGCGATCTTCAGCCCAAAGGCGGTCTGATAGAACGCAACCGAGCGGTCCTCGTCGAGGACCCTGATCATGCTGTGAATGGCCTTTGCCATGAACGTCTCCCGTTACCTGTCATTCGCGATCAGGCTAGGGACTCGATCTGGCACCCGGGTAGTAAACCGTTACTACATGCGTGAAGCGATCACTCGGCGGCGATCTGGGGCTGGTCTGCAAGTGCCGCATCAAGCTGCGCATCGCACCAAACAAGACAGGTGCAGCGCAAAAGCGAGGTAAAGTTCTGCGGCTCCCCACGCAGTTCCAGCACCTCTCCATGCAGCTTTGACACGAAACCGGGCGTGGTCAGCCCTTCGCCAGTGGCGATTTCGTCAAGGATGGCCCAAAAGGACTTTTCGAGCCGGATGCTCGTGCTTTGTCCATTCAGGCGCATCCGCCGTGTTTCCAGTTCGTAACGGGCCGGATCCTGTCCAGCGAACATTCGGCACATGTCTCGTCCTCCCTCAGATGCCAGACTCGTGTGAGGTAGGTATGATTGACCAGAAATCGGATAAGGCAAAGCGGATTTTTACCACGGCAAAGCCCGATCGCGGCTCAGATCACGGCAAGGGCGATGTTGGCTGCTGCCGTCAGGCCCAGCATCCCAAAGGTCAACACCATGCCCGCCGCGCGGAGTGGCATCCGCTGTGGCGATGCTGCCATGCCCGCCGCATGCGCCAGCCGCCCCAGCAAAAGCATCGCGCCAAGCGCGATAAGAAGCAAGGCAAGAAACCCGGCATAAATTGGCGTGACCATCGGACCCACACATACACCGCCAACCAAAACAGAGGGCCAGCAAAGACTATAGCGTGCGCCCGGTGCCGACTATACACAAGGCTCGCAATCCTTAAAATTGCAAGAACCGGGTAGATGCGGGGGCTCTGCCTGTTCTTTTGGCAAGCCCCCGATCATTTCGTGCCTCAGTCGAACTCGATCATCAGATCCTTGGCGTCGATCTGCGAGCCGGGCTGCACCAGCACGGCCTTGATCGTGGCGTCCCGTTCGGCATGCAGGCCGGTTTCCATCTTCATCGCCTCAATCGTGAGCAACAGATCGCCCTGCTTGACCGCCTGTCCCGCCTTGACCGCGACGGTGGCCACGGCCCCCGGCATCGGCGCGCCCAGATGGCTGGCGTTGCCCGGTTCGGCCTTGGGGCTGGCGGCGACGGTGTTTTTCACCTTGCGGTCACTGATCCGCACGGTGCGCGGCTGGCCGTTGAGCTCAAAGAACACCCGCGCCTCGCCGTCTTCATGGGTTTCGCCCACCGCGACCAGCCGGATTTCCAGCGTCTTGCCCGGATCGATCTCGGCCGAAATCTCGTCGGCCGGCTCCATGCCATAGAAGAAGTTGTAGGTGGGCAGGGTGCGCACCGGGCCATAGATGGCGTGGCGTTCCATGTAATCGTCAAAGACACGCGGATACATCAGGCTGCCCATGAGGTCCTCGTTGTCGATATCCTCGCCCCATTTCTCGACCAGTTCGGCGCGGCGCGCCTCCAGATCTTCTGGTTCCAGCAGGGTGCCGGGGCGCACCGTGATCGGCTCTTCGTCCTTGAGCACTTTTTTCTGGATATCCTTGGGAAAGCCGCCGGGCGCCTGACCCACATATCCCTTCATCAAGGTGATCACGCTGTCTGGGAAGCTCACTTCCGTCTTGGGGTCGAGCACGTCCTCACAGCTCAGCCCTTGGCTGACCATCATCAGGGTCAAGTCGCCCACGGTCTTGGCGATAGGCGTCACCTTGATCACATCGCCGAACATGCGGTTCACATCGGCATAGGTCTTGGCGATCTCGGGCCATTTCTCTTCCAGCCCGAGGGACCGGGCCTGCGCGCGCAGGTTGGTGAATTGCCCGCCGGGCATTTCGTGCAGATAGACCTCAGAGGCGGGCGATTGCATCGCGCTCTCGAATGCGGCGTATTGCGCGCGCACTTGTTCCCAATAGATCGAGATCTGGCGAATGGCGGCGATATCCAGCTCGGTGTCGCGGTCGGTGTGACGCAGCGATTCCACCACTGTGCCCAGTGTGGCCTGAGACGTGTTGCCCGACAGCGCGTCCATCGCGCAATCGACCGCGTCCACACCCGCCTCGGCAGCGGCGAGGATCGTGGCGCTGGCGATGCCTGCGGTGTCATGCGTGTGGAAATGGATGGGCAGGCCCACCTCTTCTTTCAGCGCCTTGAACAGAATGCTGGCCGAGGCCGGTTTGAGCAAGCCGCCCATGTCCTTGATGCACAGAATATGCGTGCCGGCTGCCTTCAGCTCATGGGCAAGCTGAAGGTAATATTTCAGATCGTATTTGGACCGATCCGGGTCCAGCATGTCGCCGGTATAACAGATCGCCGCCTCAAGGATCTTGCCCGACTCTAGGACCGCATCCATCGACACGCGCATGTTTTCCACCCAGTTGAGCGGATCGAACACACGGAACAGATCCACGCCGCTTTTGGCCGCCTGCTTGACGAAGGCGTCGACCACATTGTCGGGATAGTTGGTATAGCCCACCCCGTTGGAGCCGCGCAGCAGCATCTGTGTCAGCACGTTGGGCATGGCCGCGCGCAGGTCGCGCAGGCGCTGCCACGGGCATTCATCCAAGAAACGATAGGCCACGTCGAACGTCGCCCCGCCCCAGCATTCAACCGAGAAAAGCCCCGGCAAATTGGCGGCATAGGCGGGGGCCGCGTTGATCATATCGATCGACCGCATCCGTGTCGCCAGAAGCGACTGGTGACTGTCGCGCATCGTGGTGTCGGTGATCAGCAGCTTTTTCTGGTCCGCCATCCAGTCGGCCACGGCCTGCGGGCCTTGGGCATCCAGCAGCGTCTTGGTCCCCGGCGGCGGCATGTCTGCCTTAAGTTCGGGTGGGCGCGGTTTCTTGAGATCGGGACGCGGGCGCGGGCGGTCCTTGGTCTCGGGGTGGCCGTTCACGGTCACATCGGCGAGATAGGTCAGCACCTTGGTGCCCCGATCCCGGCGCGCGGCAAAATCAAACAGCTCGGGCGTCGTATCGATGAACTTGGTGGTGTATTCGTAATTCAGGAATGTGGGATGCTTGAGCAGGTTTTCCACGAAGGCGATATTGGTGGAAACGCCCCTGATGCGGAATTCGCGCAGCGCGCGGTCCATCCGGGCAATGGCCCCCTCGGGGGTCTGCGCATGGGCCGTGATCTTGACCAGCAGACTGTCGTAATAGCGCGTGATCACGCCGCCCGAATAGGCCGTGCCGCCATCAAGCCGGATGCCCATGCCCGTTGCCTCGCGAAACGCGGTGATGCGGCCATAATCGGGGATGAACTTGTTCTGGGGGTCCTCGGTTGTGATCCGGGTTTGCAGGGCGTGCCCGTTCAGCGTGATCTCATCTTGTGACGCCTTGCGCGTCGCCTCGGCCAGCGTCTTGCCCTCGGCGATCTTGATCTGGGCTTGCACGATGTCGATGCCGGTCACCTCTTCGGTGACGGTATGTTCGACCTGCACACGCGGGTTCACCTCGATGAAATAGAACTGCTCGGTGTCCATATCCATCAGGAACTCGACCGTGCCCGCGCATTCGTAATTGACGTGCTTGCAGATCTTGTAGCCCAGTTCGCAAACCTCGGCGCGCTGCGCGTCGGTGAGATAGGGGGCGGGCGCGCGCTCTACGACCTTTTGGTTGCGGCGCTGCACGGAACAGTCCCGCTCGAACAGGTGGTACATGTTGCCATGCTTGTCGCCAAGGATCTGCACCTCGACATGGCGCGCGCGCTCGATCATCTTTTCCAGATACCCCTCGCCATTGCCAAAGGCGGCCTCGGCTTCGCGCTTACCTTCCTTGACCTTGTCGGACAGCTCGTCCTCGGCCTCGATGGGCCGCATCCCGCGCCCGCCACCGCCCCATGACGCCTTGAGCATCATCGGATAACCGACCTCTGCGGCCTGCCGCCTGATTTCGTCCATGTCGTCGCCCAGCACTTCGGAGGCGGGGATGACTGGCACGCCTGCCTGAACGGCCACGCGCCGGGCGCTGGCCTTGTCGCCAAGCGCGCGCATGGTTTCCGCCTTGGGGCCGATAAAGGCGATGCCATTGGCCTCACACGCATCCACCAGCGCGGGGTTTTCAGACAAAAGGCCGTAACCGGGGTGGATCGCATCGGCGCCCGACTTGCGCGCCACGCGAATGATCTCTTCGATGGACAGATACGCCTGCACGGGGCCCAGCCCCTCGCCAATGCGATATGCCTCATCCGCCTTAAAGCGGTGCAGACCCAGTTTGTCCTCTTCCGCATAGACCGCGACGGTGCGTTTGCCCATCTCGTTGGCGGCGCGCATGATGCGGATTGCGATCTCGCCGCGATTGGCGATCAGGATTTTATTAAACTCGGCCATGGCCACTTCCTTCCATCTTTTTTGGGTGGCGGGGCGTCGTCCGACTCCGACGCCGCAGTGCAGCACCACCTGCTAAGTTTTAGAAACTCCGCTCGCGGCATGCAATCATCCATTGGCTCTTGCAGCCGGACGAGTGCTGTTTTCTGTATGAACGGGCAGGGCGGCTACCCGGTCGGGATCAGTCGCTGGCGGGCGTTCTGCGGGCGTGTCAGGCCAAGCTGGCCCATATTCGCCTCCAGATCAGCACGCAGGATCGCGGCCAGATGATCGGGGCCGTGCGCGCCAAGGGCGGCAAGCGCATAATGCCAGCCGCGCCCCATCATCACGAAATCCGCGCCAAGCGCCATCGCGCGCAGAATATCCAAGCCGCCCTCCACGCCCCCATCCAAGATGAGGGGCAGGTGGGTCGCCGCGCGGATCGCGGGCAGCACCTCTATCGTGGCCGGCGCGGCATCGAACTGCCGACCGGCATGATTGGAAATCCAGATCGCATCGACGCCCTCATCCGTCAGCCGCGCAGCATCAGCACCGCTCAGCACGCCCTTGACGATCAGCGGCCCCTCCCAATGATCGCGCAGCCAGCGCAGATAATCCCAATCCGGCGAGGTGCGCAGCAGATAGCCCGCATGTTTGGTGGACGGCAGGCCAAGCGTGGCGGGTGAATACTCATCAATCAGCCGCATCCGCGGCATCCCCTTGCGCGCCATGCCCAGTGCCCATGCCGGGCGCAGGGCAATCTGCGCCAGAATGCGTGGCGTCAGTTTCGGGGGCTGCGTCAGGCCAGACCGGAGCTGCCGTTCGCGGCGCGACCCCACCGGCACATCCACCGTCAGGATCAGCGTGGAAAACCCCGCCGCCTTGGCCCGGCGCAGCATGTCGGCACGGATCTGAGGGTCGCGCGGCGGATATAGCTGGAACATGGCATGCGGGCCAAGATCGCCCGCAATATCCTCGGGCGTGACGCTGGCCACGGTCGACAGCGCATAGGGCAGGCCCACCCGTGCGGCCGCGCGCGCCAGATGCCGTTCCGCATCGGGCCACATCAGCCCCGACATGCCAACCGGCGCAATGCCCACGGGCAGGCTATGCTCATGGCCAAGAAGCGCGGTGGTCAGATCGGGCGTCACCTCGCCATGCAGGATGGATGGCATCAGCCGCACCCGGTCAAGCGCGCTGCGATTGACCCGCGTCGTCGCCTCGGTGCCGGTGCCACTGTCGAGATATTCCCACACAAAACGCGGCACCCGCGCTTGGGCACGGCGGCGCAGATCGGACAGGGCGGGGTATCGGGCATCCAGTGACATGGCGGGTATTTGCGCGGGTTTGTGGCCCTGTGTCCAGAGGCGTTCACCATGATCCGCGATCTGATTTGCGTTAACCTTTCGTTCACACTATGTTCGGTTTCGGGAGTGAAAGGATCGGCATGGGTGAAGTGCATCTGGCGGCGCTCGTCTGCGCGTTTCTGGCGGGCAGCGAGGATGAGACGCGGAAATATTTCGACGTCAACGACCTGCCGCGCTTTGTCCGGGTGGATTGCGAGACGGATACCCACGTCATCGAAGTCGGTCTTGATGGCAAATCCTCGGCCCGCGACAGCCTGCATCAGGCGATCTTTGCCAGCCACCTTACTGGCAAGCTGCCTGCGGTGCTGATCATCGACCGCGATGGCTATGAAGGTCGCTATGAATATGAGTTGCGCCACACCACCAACGCCACCGGCGTGATCTATGCCACCTGCCACGAGGACTTCATCCTACGCTGGGCCGCGACCGCCGGTCTGCGCCGCGCCGTGCCGGGGCAGGATGACCTGCCCGATGCCGGCCCGGCCCGCAGCCTGTGCGACCTTAGCGCGCTGCGCGCTGCAGGTGGCTAAGGGCCATGAAATATCGCCAGAACATTAACCGAACATTGACTTTATCTCGGGCCACGCAAGCGCTATCGTACTCAACATGAGCAGCTTTGACGAATCCGACGCCTTTGAGAGCGCATCCCTGGCCGCCCGCGCCATGGCCGCGCGCCCGCAACCCTATCTGGACGGGCTGAATCCCGAACAGCGCGCCGCCGTCGAGGCGCTTGAGGGGCCCGTGCTGATGCTTGCCGGGGCCGGGACGGGCAAGACCAAGGCGCTGACGACCCGGATGGTGCATCTGCTCAACACAGGCACCGCGCGCCCGAATGAGATCCTCGCCGTCACCTTTACCAACAAGGCCGCGCGCGAGATGAAAAACCGCGTCGGCCGGATGCTGGGTGAGGCGGTCGAGGGGATGCCATGGCTGGGCACCTTTCACGCTATCTGCGTGAAACTGTTGCGGCGCCATGCCGAACTGGTGGATCTGAAATCGAACTTCACCATCCTCGACACCGACGATCAGCTGCGCCTGCTGAAACAACTGGTGCAGGCGGCGGGGATCGACGACAAACGCTGGCCCGCCCGGCAACTGGCCGGCATCATCGACCAATGGAAAAACCGCGCCTGGACCCCCGAACAGGTCCCCGCGTCAGAGGCCTCGGCCTATGATGGCAAGGCACCCGCGCTTTATAAACAATACCAGATCCGCCTGCGCGAACTGAACGCGGTGGATTTCGGCGACCTGCTTTTGCATATGGTCACGATCTTTCAGACCCATGACGATATTCTCGCGCAATATCGCCGCTGGTTCCGCTATATCCTCGTGGACGAGTATCAGGACACCAACGTGGCGCAATACCTGTGGTTGCGGCTGCTGGCGGGCGGGCACAAGAATATCTGCTGCGTGGGCGATGACGATCAGTCGATCTATGGCTGGCGTGGCGCCGAGGTGGGCAACATCCTGCGCTTTGAGACGGATTTCCCCGGCGCCCGGGTGATCCGGCTGGAACAGAATTACCGCTCCACCCCGCATATCCTCGCGGCGGCGGGCGGTGTGATCGCAGGCAACAAGGGCCGTCTGGGTAAAGAGCTGTGGACCGAGGTCGAAGAGGGCGAAAAGGTCCGCCTGATCGGCCATTGGGATGGCGACGAAGAGGCCCGCTGGGTCGGCGAAGAGATCGAGGCAATGCAGCGCGGCACGCGCGGGATGAGCCCCTTTTCGCTTGATGACATGGCCATTCTTGTGCGCGCCTCGCACCAGATGCGCGCGTTCGAGGACCGTTTCCTGACCATCGGCCTGCCCTACCGCGTCATCGGCGGCCCCCGCTTTTACGAACGGATGGAGATCCGCGATGCGATGGCCTATTTCCGGCTTGTCGTCTCGCCCACCGATGATCTCGCGTTCGAGCGTGTGGTGAACACACCCAAGCGTGGTTTGGGGGACAAGGCCCAGCAAAAGATCCAGATGGCCGCGCGCCAGAATGGCGTGTCCCTGCTAGAGGGCGCCGCGATCCTGCTGGACCAGAAGGGCATCACCGGCAAGGGCGCGGGCGAATTGGCCAAGCTCATCGACGGGCTGCGCCGCTGGGGGCGGCTGGTGGGGGACAAGGACGTCACCCACATGGACCTCGCCGAGATGATCCTTGACGAGAGCGGCTACACCGAGATGTGGCAGAACGACAAGACACCCGAGGCACCTGGACGGCTGGAAAACCTCAAGGAACTCGTCAAGGCGCTCGAAGGCTTCGAAAACCTGCAAGGCTTTCTCGAACATGTCAGCCTGATCATGGATAACGAATCCGAAGAGTCCGGCGCAAAGGTCAGTGTGATGACATTGCATGCCGCCAAGGGTCTGGAATTTCCCGTGGTGTTCCTGCCCGGATGGGAGGATGGCCTCTTTCCCTCACAGCGCAGCATGGACGAATCCGGCCTCAAGGGCGTCGAGGAAGAACGCCGTCTCGCCTATGTCGGCATCACCCGCGCCGAAGAGGTCTGCACGATCTCGTTTGCGGGCAATCGCCGCGTCTATGGCCAATGGCAAAGCCAGATGCCCTCACGCTTCATTGATGAACTGCCCGAGGACCATGTAGAGGTGCTCACACCGCCGGGCCTGTATGGTGGCGGCTATGGCGCTGCGGGCGGACTTGGCGCATCCTCTGGCATCATGGACCGCGCGTCAGAGGCCAATGTCTACAACTCCCCCGGTTGGCGCAGGCTGCAGTCGCGCAGCGCAGAGCGGCCCGTGTCGCAGCCGCAAGAAAGCCGCAACATGATCATCGACGCGCAAGCCGTCAGCGCCCATGCGGTGGGCGAGCGTGTCTTTCACCAGAAATTCGGCTACGGCGCGATCTTGGGCGTCGAGGGCGACAAGCTGGAAATCGAGTTCGAAAAGGCAGGCACCAAAAAGGTCGTCGCGCGCTTTGTCACCGGGGCTGATGACATTCCGTTCTGACCGGGGCTCAGCGCTTCATCTGGCGAAAAATACCTCAGGGGGGCGTTGAAACGGGACGTTTCAACGTGGGGGACAGCGTCCCCCTCAAAACGCTCTGTCGCGCGCAACAACCGATTTAAAACACCGTCGCGAAACGCCGTTTCAGCGCCACATCCACATCCCCTAGGCTCACCGGCAGGCCCAGATCCACAAGGCTGGTGACCCCGTGTTCGGTGATCCCACACGGCACGATGCCGGAAAAATGGCTCAGGTCGGGCTCCACATTGATCGAAATCCCGTGAAAGCTGACCCATTTGCGCAGCCTGATGCCGATGGCGGCGATCTTGTCTTCGGCCGGTGCGCCCGAGGCTGTCAGCGGCTTGTCATCGCGCACCACCCAGACGCCGACGCGCCCGTCTCTGATTTCGCCCTTTACGTTGAACTCGTCCAGCGTGGCGATCACCCATGTCTCCAGTTGCTTGACAAAGGCGCGCACGTCGCGGCCACGGCTGCCCACGTCCAGCATCACATAGACGACGCGCTGCCCGGGGCCGTGATAGGTATATTGCCCCCCGCGCTTTGTGGCATAAACCGGAAAGCGGGCAGGGTCCGTGAGGTCCGCCGGATCGGCAGAGGTGCCCGCAGTATAAAGCGGTGGATGCTCCAGCAACCAGATCGCCTCCGAGGCCTCCCCGCGCGCGATCGCCTCGGCGCGCGCCTCCATTTCGGCGCAGGCCTCCGGATAAGACACCGGGCCCGAAGAGGTGATCCATTCAACCATGATGCGCCGCCTTGCCCTCACATGATTGCAGTGGTTTGGCAGGGCTTTGGGAAATTGTCAAAGAGCGCACATTTAGCCCTTCACAATGCCGATGGCATTTCGTATACGCCCGCAACCTACCTGATCACGTGCGGTCGTGGCGGAATTGGTAGACGCGCAGCGTTGAGGTCGCTGTGGGGTAACACCCGTGGAGGTTCGAGTCCTCTCGACCGCACCAATCACTACCGGCCTTGTTCCGTTTTGGCGGGCGCCGGTGACAGTGTAGGGCTCTCACGCAAGCCTTTCCTGCACACGAGCTGTTTCGTGTTGGATGCTGTCGTGCCGCCGCAATCAGCCGATTAGCACGCCAGCCCGAGACCTTCGAGATAGGCAAAGCCTTGGGGAATGTCGCCTTTGTTTCGCAGTTCAAGCACCAGATGCGGGGCGCTCTTGCACTTGGCCAAGGCGCGAAACACCGCGACCCATTCGATCTCGCCCTCTCCCGGTGCCCAGTGGCGGTCTGCGTGACCGTCAAGATCCTGCAGATGCAAATGGGCCAGCTGATCGCCCGCGTCGCGCAGAAAATAATCCACCGGGGGCGCGCCGGACATGCGCCGGGCCAGATGGGCGTGGCCGGTATCCACCGACAGCGCGATCGCGTCAGAGCCAAAGCTGTCGACCATCGCGCGCCGGGTTGCCGGATCGACATCGTGGATGTTCTCGATCACCAGCGTGATGCCCTTATCCTCGGCGGCGCGCACCACGGGCGTCAGCGTTTGATGGATCAGGCCCAGCTTGGTCTCAGCATAGTTGGGCGTGACCATCAGATTGTTCTGATACCACCGCGAATAGGGCGAATGCAGCACCATCTGCCGCGCGCCGATGCGGTCTGCGGCCTCAACCGCCCTGATCATCCGCGCCGTGATCAGGGGGCGCAGTTCGGGGTCCTTGTTGTCGATATCCAGCCCCTCGAAAGGTCCGTGAATACCGATCCGCCCGGCAAAGCCGTCAAGCGCGGCCTTGGCCGCCGTGACCTTGTCGTCAAGCTCGGTGGTAAGGGCGGCGAAGCTGCGGAAATCCTGCAATTCCAGATCACGCGCGCTGTCGAACAGCCAATCGCGGTGCTGCGCGATCTCGGAGATTTGCATGCAGGCGCCGATTTTGAGCGGGGTCATGCAGGCACGCTCTCTTTTTCCACGACAGACCCGGCAGGCGTGCCGCGATAGGCCATGCGCCCTGCGACCCATGTGCCGGTGACGGCGGGGGCGTGCCCCTCTGGCCAGTCCAGAAGCACCAGATCAGCGCGCTTGCCCACCGCGATCTCGCCACGATCCATCAGGTTCATGGCCGCAGCCGGCCCTTTGGACACCAGCCGCCAGAGCGTCAGGCGGTCGGCGCGTTTCTCTGCATCCAGACGGGCGATGGCGGCCAGCATCGCGGGGTAGAAATAGTCAGAGGCCAGCGCATCGCACAGCCCCGCCTCGACCATATCACCCGCCCCGACAGAGCCGATATGACTGCCGCCGCGCGCGGCGTTCGGCGCGCCAAAGACGATGGCATCCCCGGCCTCACGCGCGGCCTGCGCGGCCTCCAGCTGCATCGGAAACTCTGCGACATGGGCGCCGAGATTGCGAAACCATGTGCGCGTTTCGGGCTTGGTGTCGTCATGCGACAGCATCGGCGCACCCGCGGCGCGGCCCATCTTTGCGACCTCGGCGATCTTGTCTGGCACATCGCCACGCCGCTCCCAGACCTCGGCCAGTAGGGCGATGTAATCATCCTCTGACAAACCCGCGCGATGCGCTTTTGAGGCGGTCCGCTTTTTCATCCGCTCATCATCCAGCGCCGCGATCGAAAAATCGGGCGACAGCTCGAACGCGCGTTCCTGAATCGGCACGCCATAGGCGCGCATCGTCATGGAGGTGTGATCGTTAAAGGCGATGGCAGGGACCAGCGGGCCGTTCAGCATCTCTTGAATCACGTCCAACGCCTCGAAGGCAAAGGTTTCCCACCGCAGTTGTACCCGGTTTTCCGCCGTGAGGCGTGGGGCAAGATCCGCCATGCAGCGCATCAGGTCGCGTCCGCGCGCCACATCGCGCAGGCCCGGCTCCCATCCCAGCGTGATGGCATGATAGGCGGTGGCGATCCCGTTGGCGGCCAGTTGGCGGTCGGTGTCGATCACCGCCGCCTCTTGGGGAAAGTAGACGCCGGGCCGGGGCATCAACTGCCGCTCGAACGCGTCGCCATGCACGTCGATCAGGGCGGGGGCGAGGATTTGCCCGCGCGCATCGATCCGCGTGCCTTTGACCGGCCCACCGATTTCGACGATGCGCCCGTCGGCAATGGTGACGTTAGTTTCGACAATGTCTGTTGGCAAATAGACGGTCGCGCCTTCAAAGGTGATCATCCAAGACGCTCCATTGTCAGGTGCCAATGCCAAGATCCGGGCTTTTCATGCTCGCGATCCTCAAGCCGCAGACATTCAAAGCCGGAAAACAGCGCCAGCAATTCGGCGGCAGAGCAGAAATAATGCGGGTGGATCTTGTCCGTGCCGGGCGCCTCGAACACCCATGCGTTGCGGCTGACCTCGCGGCCCGGATAGGCGGCTTGTTCATGCGGCAGGCGGCGCTTGGACAACATGGTGCCAAGATAGGTGCCGCCGGGTTTCAGCACGCGGCGGATCTCGGAAATGCTGCGCAGCAGGATATCCTCATTGCCGTGATAGATGACGTTCCATGACAGCACATGGTCAAAGGACTGGTCTGTGAGGGGCAGGGCATCCATGCGCGCCAGCACGGTTTCCACGCCGCCCTTGCGGTCAATCTCTGCCAGACCGTTGGGCGCGGCATCCAGCGCCACCACGTCAAAGCCCTGCGCCGCCAGCCAGAGCGCGTGCCGCCCGACACCGGCGCCAAGGTCCAGAATGCGTGCGCCCGGTGCCAGCGTTTTCGCCCATGCGATCACGTCATTCTCTGGCGTGACCCACTTGCTGTCCGCCTCTATGCCGGCCCATTCGTCGTTCCAATGGCTGTCTGCCGTGTCCGTCTTCATCGTTGTTCTCCGATTATTTTCGTGCGGGCATAGCCCGAGAGTTGTTCAATCCCGATCACCACCACGGCGATCATCAGGATCACGGTCAGCGCGGTGGGGTAGTCGAACAGGTCAAAGCCGACCTTCAGTTCGATTCCGATGCCGCCCGCGCCCACAAGGCCAAGGATCGTGGACGAGCGGACGGCCTTTTCCAGCGCGTATAGCCCGGTTGAGACAAAGGCCGGCATGGCGGCGGGTACGGTGGCACAGGCGACCACGTCGATCTTGCGTGCACCGGTGGCTGTCAGGCTTTCGGCGGGGCCTTTGTCTGTGGCCTCCATGTCATCGGCGAAAAAGCGGCCGCAAAAGCCCACGGTATCAATCAAAATGGCCAGCATACCGGCGAACGGCCCCAGTCCGACCGCCACGACAAAGACCAGCGCCCAAGCGATATCTGGCACCGCCCGGATAAAGCCCAAAACCACGCGCACGATCTGATTGATCACCGGCCCGGCGATCAGCCCACGCGCCGCCAAGAGCGCGACAGGCAGCGACAGGATCACCCCCAGCACGGCGCCCGCAACGGCGATCTGCAAGGTCTCGACCATCTTCCAGCCCAGCCTGCTCATCACATCGGGGGACAGGTTTGGCGGAAAGGCGCGAGACAGAAAATCACCAAAGCGCGGGGGCGCTGTCATGACCTTTTCGACAGAAAACCCGGCACCCGACAGGCACCACAGGATCAGGACAAGCCCGCCCGCGTAGCCCAGAAACGAAACGGCGGAGGGGCGTTCGAACCGTGTTGGAATATGTGTATCAGTCATAAAGCCCCCTGAGATCCGCGATTTGCAGGCTGGCACCTGTTGCGTCCAGCTTCATTCGTCCGTCGGCAAGCCCGAGCACCCGATCGCCATAGCGCAGAGCGTGATCGACATTGTGCGAGGTGAACACGACCGTGACGCCCTCTTGCCGGGCCAGATCGAAAAACAGTTCCATGACATCCTCGCCCGCCTGCGGATCAAGAGAGGCGCAAGGTTCATCGGCGAACAGCACCTCGGGCCGAGACACGAGGGCGCGGGCGATGGCCACGCGTTGCGATTGGCCGCCCGACAGCCGGTCGGCCCGGCGCAGCGCCAGATGCGCCAGCCCCACTTTTTCCAGCGCCTGCAACGCCGCCGTGCGAGAGGTCGCAGGGGCGAGGCTATGGGTCCAGTGGCGCGGTCCGCCCTTTTGGCCCAGCAGCCCGTGCAGCACGTTGGACAGCACCGACAGGCGCGGCACCAGATTGTGTTTCTGCGACACGAACCCGACACGGGACCGCAGCCCGCGCAGCTTGGCCGCTTTGGCGCCAGTGGCTTCTTGCTGCAACAGCCGCACGCGGCCCTCAGAGACGGGGATCAGCCCCATCAGGCAGCGCAACAGCGTTGATTTGCCAGCGCCGTTCGCCCCGACCAGAGCGGTTGCCTTGCCACGCTCAAGCCGGAAATTCAGATCAGTAAAGATGGGCGTGTCGCCAAAGGCCTTTGCGACATGCTCCGCCTCTATATCGACAACGGGAACCGGGGCGCCTTGCGCCCCGATCCTCTCGATTTCGGCAACCGGCTCTGGCTGCCTTTTCAGGACAAGATCACTCACCGATGAAATTGTCGAACTGCGGGAAGCCCGCGTTGGTGTACATGGAGCGCACATAGTCATAGGCGCTGTCCTCGATCGCAACGAGATCCATGCCGACATACTTGTCGTTTTCTTCATGCGCCGTGATGCCGGCGATGATCTCGCCTTTGTTCTCAAGGATCGCGTCACGCACGGAGGCAGCTGCGTCCGCGGGGACATGCGCGCCGACCATAATCATGTCGTTGGGCAGGTCGCCAGAGCGTGCGATCATCTTGAAGAAACCATAGGGCAGGTCGGTTTCCGAGTTGCGCACGTTGATCCAGGATCCGGCGTTGGAGCCGATGGCATCCACGTCGCCGTTCTTGAGCGCCTCATGCGCGATGTTGCGCGAGGTGTGGGTCTTTTCGATGTCGTTGACCGGGTCAACGCCGTGGTCGGCCAGCACCTGCATCGGGCACAGCATGTTCGAGGTCGAGCCGATATCGCCAAAGGCCACTTTCTTGCCCGTGAGGTCCGCAGGCACGTTGATGCCGCTGTCGGCCCGCACGATGATGGCGCAGTGGTAATCCGGACGGCCAAGGCCGATCAGGGGCGTTGCTTGGGTCAGTTTGTTGATGACGACGTATTCGGCAGGGCCGGACACGACGAAATCGACAGTTTCACCGCGCAGCGCCTCGGCGGCAGCTGTGCGCGAGTTGACCGCGAAGAATTCGAACGTGTCGCCGGTCGCATCCTCAAGAGCGGTCTTGAACGGACCCCATTCGAGTTGCAGACGCTCCATGCCTTCGACATCGGTCACGGCCAGTTTCCAGGTTTCGGCAGCAGCGCCGAATGCGGTGATGGTGGCAAGGCTTGCGCCGAGCAGCAGTGATTTGAATTTCATGACAGCCTCCATTGAATATTCATTCGAATGAATTGACTGCTCCTGTAACTTCTCCAAGACAGCTCTGTGAAGCCTTTGTGAAACCTTGAAACCCCTTGGCGCGGATGAGGTGCGGGGTTGTGCGCGAACAGCGCTATTGTCACGCGGCCGCATTGCAAGGGTCATGGCAGTGTCATAAATCGCCTGTAGCCCAGAAATTCATTCGGATGATTACAAAATGACCAGAGACCGCTGGCGGGAAATCCGCTCATTGATCGAACAGGACATCATGGACGGGGTGATGGAGCCGGGCGCAAAGCTTCCGACTGAACCCGAATTGGCCCAGCTCTATGACGCGGGTCGTCATAGCGTGCGCCGCGCGGTCACGGATCTTGCCAAATCTGGCTACCTGAGCGTTGAGCAGGGGCGCGGCACCTTTGTGCAGCCCCGCCCGATGATTGACTATGCCATAGGGCGGCGCACCCGTTTGCGGCGCAACCTCGACCCAAAGGGAATCGATGTGTCCGGCGAAACGCTGGATCATGCCCGGATCGCCGCATCGCCGCGCGTGGCGCGGATGCTGGGGCTGGACACTGGCGCCGACGTCGTGGCCACCCACCGGCGCACAATGGCGGACGGTGTGCCGGTCAATATCGGGTATATCTATCACGACGCGACACGCTTTCCCGACTATCCCGAGCGGCGCAGAGCCATGGGATCGACCACCGCCGTCTACCGGTCATATGGGATCGAGGATTACCTGCGCGGGGAAACCCAGATCCATGCCCGCGCTGCCCGTGGCGATGAGCCCCGCCAACTGCACCAGCATCCCGACATGCCGGTGATGGTGGTGCGGGCGGTCGACACACTGCTCGATGGCGCGCCGATTGCCCATAGCGAGGTGATCTGGTCGGCGGCGCGGGTGAAATTCAGCATCAACCCGGACGAGGACGACGCATGAGCCACGCCAAGGGCGCTTTGCCCGATCACACGCATGAGGCGCTGCTTGGCGTTCTGGCCCGCGCCGACGCTGCACGGCTCAAGGCCTTTGCAGAGCCGCTGATTCCGGATCTTGGGGATATCGAGGTCCGCGAGAATCGCACCGGCCTTGTGATGCTGCCGATGCGCGACACCGCGCAGGGCACGCATTTTCATCTCGGCGAGGTGCTGGTGAGCGAAGCGCGCATCGCCAGCGGCGCGGTCGAGGGCTACGGGATGCGCTGCGGGCGCGATCTTGAGGCGGCGATGGCGATGGCACTTGTGGATCTGTGCGTGGCCATGGGGCTGCATGTCGAGGCGTGCAACGATTTCGTCACGTCCGAGGCGGCAACCCAAGCCGATGAAGACCACGACACGCTGCGCCGGGTCGAGGCGACCCGCGTCGAGATGGAGACCTTTTGATGTCGGTTGCCCCGCGCCCCTCCGCCTTTGAGAGTCGGTGCAATGCCGCCTATGAGGCCCTGATGTGGGCGCTGTCGCGTCCCGGCCTGCCACGTGTCCTGCCAGAGGCGGGCCATGCCAGCATAGTCGATGCGCTGCTTGACCGGGAATGCGCGGTGTTTTGCGCCATGCCCGCGCTGTCGCAGCACGCCGCCCGCACCGGCGCGGCGCTTGTTGATCTGGCCTCGGCGGATCATGTTTTTGTGGATCATATGACCAGCGCGGATATGCTGCGCGACCTTGCGCAAGGCTCTGACCTGCACCCCGAGGCGGGGGCCACGCTGATCGTCAACGCGGTGCTTGGCACCGGGCAGCGCCTGCGCCTGACCGGCCCGGGCATCGAGACCGCGATAGAGCTGCAGGTGGGCGGGCTGCCCGATGGGTTCTGGCAAATGCGCGCGCAGGTGATGCGCTATCCCACCGGGTTTGAGGTCTTTCTGACTGATGGCGCGGACGTTTTGGGCGTGCCGCGCTCAACTAAGGTGGAGGTGCTGTAGATGGCCTATGTCGCGACCCGTGGGGGCGAACGCGCAATCGAGCAATCGCAACGTCTTTTCAAGGCCGGGATGGGGGATATCACGCCCGAGCGCGTCGCCGAGATACGCCGCGCGCTGCCCTATCTGATTGACCGTGTGATGGGCGAGGCCTCGCTTTATGATGAGGATCTTGCGGCGCTGGCGCTGGCCCAGACCGGGGGTGAGATGTATGAGGCAATCCTGCTTTTGCGGGCATGGCGCACCACCCAGCCGCGTCTGGCCGTGGCAGAGCCGGTGACGCAGGACCAGCTGTTTACGCATCGCCGCATTTCGGCGGCGTTCAAGGATATTCCGGGCGGGCAGGTGCTTGGCCCGACGCTGGATTATGCCCATCGCATCCTTGCCACGGATGTGCTCGGAGGTGTCACGCACCGGCCTGACCCGGTTGAGCCTGCAGACCGGCCATCGCCGGCGCAACAGCCCTCTGTTGCGGCATGGCAGGCCGCCAATGGTCTTTTGACGGCGGCCAGTCCGGACACCACGACGGGCAACGATATCCCCGACGTCACGCGCGAACCGCTGCTGTTCCCGGCCAAGCGGGCGCATACGCTGCAATCGCTGGCCCGCGCCGAAACAGGCGGTGTTCTGGCGTTGGGTTATGCGGCGCAGCGCGGCTACGGACAGGCCCATCCCACCGTCAACGAACTGCGCCTCGCGCAGGCAGAGGTGATGGTCACGCATCCGCGCGGCACCCGGTTCAGCGCGGGACGGGTCAAGGTCAGTCAGGCCGAGGTCGTGTCGAAAAACGGGTCCGAACTGGGCCTTGGTTTTGCCGCCACGCTGGGCTGGAACGAGGTCAAGGTTATCGCCGCCGCGACGCTCGATCTCAACTCCCGAGGGGCGCCCAAAGGGTCTGCAACAGAGGAAGAGTTCTTTTTGTACCATACCGAAGGCGTCGAAAGCTCTGGCTTTTGCATCCACTTCAAGCTGCCGCATTACGTCACCTTTCAGTCGTCGCTGGATGCGATGCGCGATGCCCGCGCCAAGGCCGAAACGGCGGACACGCCCAAGCAACCGGAGCCTGCGGAATGACCCTGCAATCGCTGACCAAAGACTGGGAGCCGATGGCCTACGGCTTTCTCGACACATCGGCCAAGCGTGAGATCCGGCGCAAGATGCTCAAGGCGATTGCCGTGCCGGGCTGTCAGATCCCCTATGCCAGCCGCGAGGTGCCGATGGCGCGCGGCTGGGGCACGGGCGGCTTGCAGGTGTCGTGCACGCTGGTGACGCCGCAGACCCGGATCAAGGTGATCGACCAAGGCGCGGATGACAGCGTCAACGCGGCGTCCATTCGTCGGTTTCTTGCCCGTGTGTCCGGCGCGCCGACCACCACAAACACGTTGGAGGCGGATCTGATCCAGTCGCGCCACCGCATCCCCGAAGAGCGCCTGCAAGAGCAACAGGTGTTGGTGCTGCAAGTGCCCAACCCCGAACCGCTGCGCCCGGTGCAGCCCAACATGTCCATCGCGCGTCAGATGCATGCCGATGCCGATTACGGGCGCATGTGGCTACAGCTATACGAGCAGATCGTGCGCTCTGGCCGGGTGATGCAGGGCGCGTCCTATCCCAGCCTTGTGAACGGGCGGTACGTGATGACGCCCTCGCCGATCCCGCGTTGGGATGTGCCCAAGCTGAACATGGCGCGGCATCTGACCCTGTTGTCGGCGGGCCGGGAAAAGCGGCTTCATGCGGTGCCGCCCTTTACCCGGGTTGAGCCGCTGGTCTTTGACGACGTGCCCTACCGGGTAGAGGATCACGGCGCGCTGACCTGTTACCGGTCTGGCGCGCGGGGCTATTTCATGAACGAGATTCCACAGGCCGACGGCTCTGCCCTGCATGAGATTTCCGACAGCGATCTGGGCGTCAAGGTGATCCGTCAGGGCGAGGGCGACGCGGTCCGCATCGGCGACACATGGTATGCCGAGGGAGAGATGTCATGAGCGTGATGGATGCCCCGCGTCTGGTCACCACCCGCCCGCTGCTACAGGCGCAAGGGCTGTCGCTGGCCTATGGTACGGTGCAGGCGCTGCGCGATGTGTCGGCGACGGTCTATCCCGGCGAGGTTCTGGGCATCGTCGGCGAAAGCGGATCGGGCAAATCGACCTTTCTGCGCTGTCTCAACCTTGAGGAAACGCCAGATACCGGCAGCTATACGCTGGATCTGCCCGATGTGCAGGGCAACCTGTTTGATCTGGACCGCTACGCGCGCCGGATGCTGTGCGCCACACAGATCGGGATCGTCTACCAAAACCCGAATCTGGGCCTGTTGATGACGCATTCGTCGTCCGGCAACGTGGCCGAACGCCTGTTGGTGGCCGGAGAGCGCCGCTTTAGCGTGCTGAGGGAAAAGGCGCGGGGCGCGCTGGACGCGTCAGAATTTCCGCTGGATCGCATGGACGCGCCCCCGATCGAGCTGTCGGGCGGGATGCAGCAACGGGTGCAACTGGCCAAGGCGATGGCGCTAGAACCTGCGCTGTTGTTGCTGGATGAGCCGACGACGGGCCTTGATGTCAGCGTGCAGGCGCTTGTTCTCGATACGCTCAAGCGTCTTCAACAAGAGCGCCGGATCACCATGGTGATCGTCAGCCACGATCTTGGTGTGATCCGCACGCTGGCGGACCGCGTCGTGGTCATGCGTCGGGGCGCTGTGGTCGAGGCGGGGCTGGCCGATCAGGTCTTTCAGGACCCGCAACACGCTTACACGCAACAATTGGTGCATGCAAAACTATGACACGCATTCTTGACGTACACCGCCTGACCAAGGGCTTTGAGATGCACCACCTCGGCACGCGCATGGGGGCGTTCGAGGATATTTCCCTGAGCTTGGACGCGGGCGAGTTCCTGTTGCTCAAGGGGCGCAGTGGTGCGGGCAAATCGACCCTGCTGCGCACGCTGTATCGTACCTATCTGGCGCAATCGGGACAGATCCTGTTTCAGTCGTCGCATGGCGTGATCGACCTTGCCCGCGCGGCGGATGTGGACGTGACCCTGCTGCGCCGCACTGAAATTGGCTTTGTCACCCAATTCCTGACCGCGCGCCCACGCGTGAGCGCCGAGGCGCTGGTGGCAGAGCCCTTGCGCCTTGCCGGGCAAGACGCGGATGAGGCCCTGCGCGCAGCACGCCACTGGCTTGAGGCATTTGGCGTCAAGCGCGCGCTCTGGCCCGCCTATCCGACGACATTTTCAGGTGGTGAGCAGCAAAAGGTCAATCTGGCGCGCGCGCTGATCCTGCCGCAACGGCTGCTTTTGCTGGATGAACCGACGGCCTCGCTGGATGCCTCGGCGCGGGTGGCCCTGATTGATCGTCTGGCTGAACTGAAATCCGCCGGCACCGCGATGATCGGTGTCTTTCACCACCCCGGCGACGTGGCCCGGCTGATTGATCGTGAGATTGATCTGACCCCCGACACCAATAGCTTGGAGGAGCGTGTAGATGTGGCTGTCTGATGTAACCTTAGTCTTGCCCGACCGGGTGCAGCATGGATCGATCCGGATCGAGGACGGTCTGATCGCCGAGATCACCCAGACCGATCAGGCATGCGATATCGACGGGCATGGGCATACCGTTTTCGCGGGCTTTATCGACATGCATGGCGACATGATCGAACAGGAGTTGGAGCCGCGCCCGCGTGTCGAATTCCCGATGTCTGTCGCGCTCAATGCGCTGGATGCTCGTCTTGCGGCCTGCGGCGTGACCACGGCCTATGCCTCGGTGTCTTTTTCACGGGGCGCCATGCAGGGGGAGCGGCGGTCCTATGAGCATACGTCCAATGTCATCCGGGCGCTGCATGCCGCGCGTGCGGGCTGTCGCGTGGATCACCGCATTCACGCGCGTTTTGACATCACGTTCGACAATGCCGTGGGCGTACTGGCGCAGCTCTTGGAGGACGGTCAGGTCGATCTGGTGTCGCTCATGGATCATACGCCGGGGCAGGGGCAGTATCGCAATCTTGAGCGGCTGATCCGCAACAAAGCCTCCGATCTGGGCATATCCGAAACCGAAGCACGCCAGCAGATCGCCAACACCCTCGCAGTGCGGTATCGCCCGCAGGAGGTGCTGCTGGGCAATATGCAAACGGTCGCGCGCATGTGCCAAGAGCATGGTATCGCCATCGCCAGCCATGATGACGATACCGTCGACAAGGCGCGGCTCATGTCCGGGCTGGGGGCCGTGATCGCGGAATTCCCGGTCACGCTTGAGGCGGCGCAGGCGGCGGTCCATCTTGGCATGATGACGGCGATGGGCGCCCCCAACGCGATGCGCGGCCAAAGCTATTCGGGCAATCTTTCGGCACGAGAGGCGCATGCCAAAGGGCTGTTGTCGATCCTCGCCGCGGATTACCACCCTGCGGCCATGCTGCCCGCGATCCGCAGTCTGGCAGAGGGTGATCCCGCGGGTCTTGCGGGGGCGGCACGGCTGGTGACGGTCAATCCGGCACAGGCGCTGGGGCTGGAAGATCGCGGATCGCTGACCCCGGGCAAGCGCGCTGATCTTGTTGTGGTCGATTCGCGGGACCGGGTCGCCTTGACGCTGGTGGCGGGTGAAACGGTCTATGCAAACGGCACTCTGGGCGCAAAAAGAGATGCGTTGCGCACAGTCGCCTGACGCGACCTGCGATTGTCAGCAAAGCGTCACAATCAATTAGCGGGGTTGTTACGTTGACGGGTCATGACTTGCTCAAGGCAATTCATCCGAATGAATCATCTGCTGGTTCGCCGGATGCATGCAAGGAGAGCAAGCGCCATGACCGCGACCCTCAGCCTTCGGGGTGTGACCCGACAGTTCGGTGACACGACCGCCGTTGACAACGTCACTCTGGATATCGACCCGGGTCAGTTTGTCGGGGTGATCGGCCGGTCCGGTGCGGGCAAATCCACCATGCTGCGCCTGATCAATCGGTTGATCGACCCCACCGCTGGGTCGGTCTCGTTCGATGGGGTAGAGGTGACAGCGCTGCGGGGCCGCGCCCTGCGCAACTGGCGCCGTGATTGCGCGATGATCTTTCAGCAATTCAATCTTGTGGACCGTCTGGATGTCCTGACCAACGTTCTCATCGGGCGGCTGGCAGAGCACGGGTTCCTGTCGTCGATGGCGATGCGCTTTACCGACGAAGAACGCGCCATGGCGATCGAGGCGCTTGATCGGCTCGACCTTGTGCCACAGGCGCTGCAACGCGCGGGCACCCTGTCGGGCGGCCAGCAACAGCGCGTGGCGATTGCCAAGGCGCTGGTACAGCAGCCCAAGGTCATGCTCGCAGATGAGCCCATCGCCTCGCTGGACCCGGCCAATGCGACCCTTGTGATGGATGGGCTGAAGCGGATCAACCAAGAGGACGGTCTGACCGTTCTGGTGAACCTGCACACGCTGGATACCGCGCGGGCCTATTGCGACCGCATCGTCGCGATGCGCGCGGGCCGCGTGATGTTCGATGGCACGCCCACGCAGCTCACTGATGACGTGGTGCGCGACATCTACGGGCTGGATGGCCTGATGGAATTCAACGAGGCCGTCACATCCACCGCCGCGCGCCGGACCGGCCATGTGAACGAGCCCGCCTGACACGACAGTCACCCAAACGACCCATGAGACAACGCTAAAGGGAGATCCAATCATGCGTTTCGCCACAACCACCGCCCTGATCGCACTTATCGCAGCACCCGCACTGGCCGAAGGCTGGAAGGACGATTATCAGGTCATCCGCTTTGGCATCCTGTCGGGCGAAAACGAACAGGACCGCCTGATGCGCAACGAGCCGCTGCGCGTCTATCTCGAAGACACGCTTGGCGTTCAGGTCGAGATTTTCAGCGCTGGCAATTATGACGGTGTCATTCAGGCCGTCGCCGCCGACCAGATCGAAATCGCGCGTCTTGGGTCTTCGGCCTATGCCGCGGCCTACACAGAGACCGAGGGCGGCGTGGTGCCGACCCTGACGACCCGCGCCAAAGACGGCAGCACCGGCTATTTCTCGGTTGTCGTGACCCGCTGCGACAGTGGCATCAAGAGCCTCGCTGACGCAGAAGGCAAGGTTCACGCCTTTGCCGATCCCGACAGCACGTCGGGCTATGCCGTGCCGTATTTCAACATGATCACCAAAGAAGGCTTCAAGCCCGAAGACTTTTTCGGCTCGGTCGTCTTTAGCGGCAGCCACGAGGCTGGCGTGACCGGTGTGGTCAACGGCACGTTCGACACCGCCGCGACCTATCAGGACAATGACATTGCCGGCGTGTATCAGCGCATGGAAGACAAGGGCATGATCGACGAAGGTCTGGTCTGCAAGATCTGGGAAAGCCCCGAGATCACCTCCGGCCCGTGGACTTTCCGCAAGAACCTGCCGCAAGACATGATCGAAGAGGTCACCGCCGCCATCGAGGGCTTTCCGGCCGCCGATCCCGAAGGGTACGCGCTTTATTCCTCCTTTACCGAAGGTGACGAAAACCCCGATGTCGGCTTCACCCGCGTTGATCACGACCGCTATCAGTGGATCGTCGACATGCGCGCGTGGATCAAGGAGCAGCGCCGCTCCGGCTCCTGATCCCGTTCGCCTGTAAACCCAAAGGTCGGGGCCACAGGCCCCGGCCCCCTCACCGCAAGGGGCAGTCCGATGACCGCCAACGCCGACCCGTCCACCATGGCCGCCCAAAATGATCCCCGTGCGGAATTTGAACGGGCCTTCG
>CBFHML010000094.1:0-11086 GCA_965656855.1 Roseovarius sp. | reverse complement strand
GTACATCGCTCAGCCAGACATCTTCGGGCTGGCCGACATAGGCATCGCCCACCTTGGTCTTGAGCGCTTCACCCACCTCGATCAGGTAGTCACCGGGATAGGTGCCATCCTCGAACGCGACAGCCTGCCCATGCGCCTCAAGATACCGCAGATAGACCGACCGCGCGAGCACATCGACCTGCGCGCCGCCATCATTGATGTAATATTCGCGCGTCACCTCGTAGCCCGCGAAATCAAGCAGGCTGGCCAGCGCATCGCCAAAGACCGCGCCGCGCGTATGGCCCACATGCAATGGCCCGGTGGGGTTGGCCGAGACGTATTCGACATTGACCTTGCGCCCCTGCCCCATGTCCGAGCGTCCGAATGTATCGCCTTGGGTCAGCGCCGCGCGTGTCACGTCCTGCCAGACCGACGCCGACAGGCGCATGTTCAAAAAGCCGGGGCCCGCCACCTCGGCGCTGTCGACCCATGCGTCGGCGGCCAGTCGCTCTGCCAGTGTCTCGGCGATGTCGCGCGGTTTGCGGCCAGCCAACTTGGCCAGCACCATCGCGGCATTGGTGGCCATATCGCCATGCGCGGGGTCGCGCGGCGGCTCTACCGTGACATTGCTCATGTCGAGGCCTTGGGGCAAATCGCCCGCCTCCTGCATAGCCGTCAACGCGGCAAGCACCTGCGTCCGGATCTCGGTGAACACGTTCATCGGTCAGTCCTATCTGTTATCCGCGCCGGTTTACCACCACGGCGGCGCGCGTCAATCGGATCGCGCGCCTGTGCGGGCCACGGCGCTCACAGCGCCTTCGCCTCGGCGCGGGTCTCTGGCTTGTCGTCGCGCGACGGGCCAAGCCAGATCAGCTTGACGCCGCTCTTGTGGTAGGGGGCGGTTTCCCCATCGAGGATGCTCAGCCCGTCTGTCGGGTGCTTGGTTGCCAGCGGCACGCCCTCGTCGTGGCGGGTGGTCCATGCCTCGAAATCGAAATCCTCCGTCAGAGAGGTCACCCGCACCTCCCAGCCCTGCACCATCTTGCCGTTGACCACAGGAAAGGTCATGCCACCTGCAAAGACCTGCCCGCCAAGGCTGTTTGGCAGGGCGTGACGGCTCAGCTCCTGCTTTTCGCGTGCCAACTGAAAGACATTGTCGCGGCCAAACTCCGGCCCCAGATCGGTGGCGACCAGCGTATTGTAGGCGTCATTGTCGCTCACCGCGAGAATGCGACCATAGCTCATGATTTCGACGCTATGCTCTGCCGCCTCTGACAGGATATCGCCAAAGAAAACCGGCACGCCCACCTCTCTCGCACGGCGCAGATCGGCGCGGTTGGTGTCACTGACCAGCACCGGCACCTCGACGCTCCGAAGCGCCTCGGCCAGCGACGCGGAAAAGCGCGAGCCGCCCGTGATGATGACCCCCGGCGTGCCAGAGCCCGCCAGCCCCAACGCCCGCGCAAAAGGTGCCAGCGAAAACCCGTGCAGCACAACCGTCGCCGCCACCAGCGCAAAGGCAATCGGCGTAAGCGCTGCGGCATCGGCAAAGCCTTCGGCGACCAGCCGTTCGCCAAACAGGCCCGCCACAGCCACGAGCACCACGCCACGCGGGCCGGTCAGCCCGACAAGCAGCCGCTCTTTGACGGGAATGTTGGTGCCAATAAGCGACAAAAGCACTGTTGCGGGCCGCACCAGCAGGATGGTCACCACCACCAGCGCCGCCGCGTTCCAGTCAAGGCTGAGCAGCGTATCGCGGTCCATATTGGCGGCAAGCAGGATGAACACGCCCGACACCAGCAGCACGGTTGCATGTTCCTTGAACCGGCGCAGTTCGGTATAGCTGGGCAGATCGGCATTGGCGATCACAACGCCCATGACCGTCACCGCCAAGAGCCCGCTTTCGTGCAAAAGCTGGTTGGTCAGGGCGAAAATCCCCAACAGCACAGACAGCACCACCGGCACCTTCATGAATTCGGGCACATAGGCCCGGCGAAACGCCTCGCTCAGCAGCCAGCCAGCGGCATAGCCCGCAGCGCCGGCCACAATGATCCCGCGCGCGATTTCCCACGCGGCGTGACCCAGACTTCCGGCAGTGGCCGCGACCACGACGACCTCGAAGGCCAGCACCGCGGCCAGCGCGCCGATGGGGTCGTTGACGATGGCCTCCCATTGCAAAAGCTGCGCAGGCCGCCGGTTAAGCCGCGCTGTGCGCAAAAGCGGCGCGATCACCGTCGGCCCGGTCACGATCATGATCCCGCCAAACACCGCCGCCGTGGGCCAACTGAGCCCGGCAACATAGTGCAGCGCCAGAGTAGAGCCGAGCCAGCCAAGCGGCGCGCCCACATAAACCAGCCGTTTCACACCCTGTTCGGCGCCCCGCAAGCTGTGCAGGTTTAGCGTCATGCCGCCCTCGAATAGGATAATCGCCACCGCAAGAGAGATCATCGGCCCGACAAGCCCGCCGATATCGCGCGACGGGTCCAGCACACCAAGTCCCGGCCCCGCAAGTAGCCCCGCCACCAGCATCAGCACGATGGCAGGCATCCGCAGCCGCCATGCCAACCATTGCGACCCGACGCCAAGAGCGCCGATCAGCGCCACCGCGATTACCGGGTCCAAGGCCCCTTCGGCCCCACCTGTCGCCATACTCTATACTCCTTCACGGGCGGCGGTCTCACCGTCGCCGCCGAACACCCTCTCATGGCTTTCCAAGGCGAAACGGTCCGTCATCCCCGCGATATAGTCACTCACAAGGCGCGCGAGATCCGTATCACTGGCCAAGCGCGCCACATCCGCCTGCCACCGGTGCGGCAGCTGGCCGGGATTGGCCATGTAAAACGGGAACAGATCCTCGACCACCTCGGTCACACGCGCACGCATCTGCATTACCTTTGGCGCGCGGTACATGTGCTTGAACAAAAAGGCGCGGATCAGGTTCACATCCCGCACCATGCCATCGGAAAAGGCAATCACCGGACGGCCCAGACTGCGCACCGCATCCACATTCTCGGGGGCCGTCTCTTGCAGGGTCGCGCGTGAGGTTTCGATGATATCGCCCACCATCTCGCCAAAAACCCGGCGCAACGCCTCGTGCCGGCGGCGATAGGGGTCGATCGCGGTATAAAGCGCATCGACCTCGGCATAGCATGAGGCGACAAGCGGCAGATCCTCAATATCGGCCTCGCAAAAAAGTCCCGCGCGCAAACCGTCATGCAGATCGTGGTTGTTATAGGCCACGTCATCGGCCAGTGCCGCGACCTGCGCCTCTGCGCTCGCGTAGGTCTGCAATTCCAGATCGTGCCGCGCGTTATAGCTTTCCAGCGCATATGGCAGCGGGCCGGTGACCGGCCCGTTATGCTTGGCGATACCTTCCAGCGTGTCCCATGTCAGGTTCAGCCCGTCGAAATCGGCGTAATGACGCTCTAGCGAGGTGACGATACGGATCGTTTGCGCGTTATGGTCGAACCCGCCATATGGCGCCATCAGCCGGTCCAGCGCGTCCTCGCCGGTATGGCCAAAGGGCGTGTGACCCAGATCATGCGCCAGCGCCACCGCCTCGGTCAGTTCCTCATTGAGGCCAAGCGCGCCCGCGATCGTGCGCGCCACCTGTGCCACCTCGATGGAATGCGTCAGGCGGGTGCGAAAATAATCGCCCTCATGTTCAACGAACACCTGCGTCTTGTGCTTGAGCCTGCGAAAGGCGCTGGAATGAATGATACGGTCACGATCACGCTGATAGCATGAGCGAAACGCGCTTTCCTCTTCTGCCACGAGGCGTGGGCGCGCTTGGCGCGGATCTGAGGCGTATCGCCTGTGCGTCACGATTTCCGGCCTGCCTTGCCTTGTGGCTTAGTCCCTTGATGCGTATATTCGACTGAGTGAAATAAGCAAACCGTCAGGACAAAGTTCATGCAACTGCCCCCGAAAGTGACAGACCGCGCGTTCGAGCGTCTGGCCGAAATCGGCGCGGGCACGGATGGACAGGCCTTGCGCGTCGCCGTCGAAGGCGGCGGGTGCTCGGGCTTTCAATATGACATCCGTCTCGATGCCCCATCCAAAGACGATCTGATACTCGAACGTGAGGGTCAGAAAGTCGTGGTCGACAGCGTCTCGCTGCCCTTCTTGCAAGGGGCGGTGATCGATTTCACCGAAGAACTGATCGGCGCGCGGTTCACGATTCAGAACCCCAACGCAACCAGCTCTTGTGGCTGCGGCACGTCCTTTTCCATGTAAGCTGGCGTTACTCGGCGGGCACCGTGCTTGGCTGTGTTTGTGGGCGCAACTGATCGTGCACAAGCCACACGCCCGCCACCAGCAAAAGCGCCGCGCCAAGCACCACACCGGTGTCCGGCATCTCGCCAAAAATGAGCGCGCCCGCCAGCACCATCCAGATGAATTGCACATTCAAAAGCGGCGTGACCACATAGGCCGGCAGCGTGCGCAACGCCCCCACAAGCACCCAGCGGGCCACGAACAGCAACAGCGCATAGATACACGCCAGCGCCAGATGCTCGGGCGGCATAGGCCTGAAAACAAACGGTAATGTAAGCCCCATGGCCACCATCAACGCCAGATTGGGATAAAAAACCTGCGGCAACAATCGCCCGTCATGCAGCCCGATATAGCGCGAAGCGACCATCGACACCGTGCCAAGGACCACTGCCGCGAACGCCAACAGATGCCCCAGCCCGACCTCGGCAATCCCGCCGGGGAAAAGGCACAACATCCCGAGCGTGCCGATCCCCATCGCGCCCCAGGCGCGCGGGCGCACCGGCTCTGACAGGACCGGGCCGGACAAAAGACCGGCCATCAGCGGGATGAGCGCGATGAACAAGAACACATCCGCAAAGGGCAAAAGCCGAAAGGCGTGGAAAAACGCAATCGTGCCCAGAACCGTGGCCGCGGCGCGCACACTCATCGCCCATGGGCAAGAGGTGCGCAGGCTGTGCGGCCCCTCGGCACCGCCACGGCTGGCAAGCAGGCAAAGACCAGCCACCAAACCGCCCGAAAGCGCGAAAAGCTGAGGCGCTGCATACTGCGCGGCGAATTGTTTGGTGATCGCATCGGTGCCGGTGATCAGGAGCGTGTAGAGCACAGTCAGCCCCACGCCGCCCCAGAGCAGGCCGCGTGTCACGTCGCCGCCCCCTGCGCATATCCCGAAACAGGGCCACCTGCCCGGGCGAAACCAGCAAAAAACGCCGGAAAATCAACGCAGTGTTCCGCTTCTTGCAGAACATGGCGCGCCTCATCCGTCAGCGTATCCCCGACGCGCTCCCGCATCTGGTGCCAGTCCGGACGACGGGCGCCCCCCATCCCAAGCAGGCATTCCGACAGCTCGCGCAGCGGCGAAACATGCGGGCGCGGCGCCTGAAACCGGATCGGACCTTCGGGGATCTGTGCGCCAAACCCGCCCTGTCCCGCCACGGCCATTGCCCAGTTCAGCATCAGGTAGGGATGGTAGTCGTCCTGCCCCCATCCGGGCCCACCACTTTCCACCACAAACAGCCGCGCCTGCGCAAAAAGCCAACTTTCCCATGCCTTTGGCGGCGTCGCACCGGCATAGCGCAGCGCGATGCAAATCTCGGACAGCAGATCAGTGTTCAATTCCAGAAAGGCCAGTGTCCCGGCATGATGCAGGCTGTCGAGCGCCCCGCTCGGCAGGTTTGGTGCACGGCGCCCATATTCCGAAAGGTAAAAGACGATATGCGTCAGTTCATAGGCGGCTTTCTTGTTCGGGCGGGCAAACGTGTCCTTTTGCACGGTAAAGGTGCGCAACCTATGGTCGAGTGCGGTATCGCCGTTCAGCGGATCGACACCGCGACGCAGACACAGCCGTCGCGCCTCTGCACGTTGCAAATCGGATAGCTCTGCATCGACCAGCCCCTCGTCCGCCACCCACTGCGCAGCCGCCTCTCCGGTGGTGCCACCCAGACCCAGATCCTCAAGATCCAGGCACAGCGACAAAAGAAATCTGTAATATTGCGGAAAGAACCCAAGGCGCGCGTGAAACCCGTTGTAGAAGGACTGCAATGGGTCGAGCGCGACCACGTCAGGCCGTGCGCCGGTACATTCCAGAAGGTTCAAAAGCTCTGCGTTTTCCTTGAGCCAGAAAACATCGCCATCGCTGCGCCGCTCCAATGCAAAGCGTTGGATCAACGCCGCGCGGCGCGCATCCGGCGTGGTTTGGCGGAACGGCAAATCAAGATGAAAAACGGATCCCATAGGTCTGACCTTTCTACTTAATTTCCCATTCCGCCAATTGGTTCAGAGGCTGGATGTGAACATCTGAACCGCATCGCCTTCACCGGTTTGTGCGGCACGCACCGGCCCAAGGCTGGACGTGAAAAGCTCTACCGCGTCGCCAGAGGCAGCGGCGCTTGCAGCGGGGCTCAGGCTGGACGTGAACATTTCCACCGCCTCGCCGGACACCGTGTCAGTGGCCGCAGGTGCAAGGCTTGATGTGAAAAGGCCGGCCTGTTCACCAGCGGCCATATCGGCCGTGGCACCGGGCATCAGCGACGAGGTAAACGCCTCGACAGCCTGCCCATCATGCATGCTGGCAAGATCGGTAGGCGCAGTGAACGTGACTTCGGTCTTAAGGTTCGTTTTCATGGATACTCTCCCGTTTGGGGTTAACAGCCCACTCAGGCTTGCAACCATAACATGTTTTGCCAAGACAAATTTCGCGTCTAAGACATATCCACAATTCCATCCACATGCCTATTTGACAGCGCTTACCTTAAAAAAGAATGAGCTTTTCACGGCCTTGCGTGCCCAAAAAAATGTTGTCCACATGCTGTGGATAAGGCCGCTTTTGCCACACGGGTGAATAACAGACGCCGAATCAACCAATGGTAGACAAGGGTCGACCATCGTAGCCCATCACAGACCCGCTCTTGCCTCTTGCGCGCGGCTGCGCGACAAGATCGCCAAGCGAGGGAGACGCGCATGAAAATCGCCAGCTTTAATATCAACGGGATCAAGGCCCGCCTGCCCGCCCTGACCGACTGGCTGGACGAGGCACAGCCCGATGTCGTGCTGATGCAGGAAATCAAATCCGTCGATGAGGGCTTTCCACACGAGCCGTTCACCGATCGCGGCTATCAGGTGGAAACGCACGGCCAGAAAAGTTTTAACGGCGTTGGCATCCTGTCAAAACTGCCGCTGGAGGACGTGACACGCGGCCTGCCCGGCGATGACAGCGATGAACAGGCCCGCTGGATCGAGGCGACCGTGGTCGGGGATAAGACCGCCCTGCGGCTCTGTGGGCTCTATCTTCCCAATGGCAACCCGACGCCGGGGCCGAAATACGACTACAAACTGGCGTGGATGGATCGGATGCAGGCCCGCGCACAGCAGTTGATGGCGCAGGAAGAGCCGTTTTTACTTGCCGGTGATTACAACGTGATCCCACAAGACGAAGATGCCAAGCGCCCCGAGGTCTGGCAGCAAGACGCGCTCGCTCTGCCCCAGAGCCGCGCCGCATTCCGCCGCTTGATCAATCTGGGCCTGACAGAGGCGTTCCGCGCCACCAATCAGGCGCCGGGACATTATACGTTCTGGGATTATCAGGCGGGCGCATGGAATCGCGATGACGGCATCCGCATCGACCATTTCCTGCTCAGCCCGCAAGCCGCCGATCTGATGACAGGCTGCGGCATCGACAAGGAAATCCGCGACCGCGAAAAACCCTCGGACCACGTGCCGATCTGGGTGGAGATGGATGTCTGATTTGCACAAACAGGCAAACCAGACATGCTTTTCAGATTAGAAGACTGTGTTGATCGCGGTCGACACGGAGTTGTGACGCGGCGACATGACAGAGCGTGCAACGCTGTTCAGAGGCGGCTCTGCATTTCCGTTGCCCAAAGGCACCGTCACACCAAAGCGGATGGTGTCGATATCGGAACTTTGCCCACCCGAGGAAATGTCGGTTCGCGCCAGTTCCAGCGACACGATTGCAGGGGTCTGCGTGACCTGACGCAGGTCATAGCCTACCCCCATACCAAAGGTCGTGGCATCTGTGTCGGCCCCGTCGATGTCAAAATGATTGACACCAGCAAAGCCGCTCCATCCGCCGGTGAAACCATAGCTGCCGCCCACGCCGAACGAGGACAGATCTGCATTGGCGCTGCCTAAAGACAATTCCGAAATCATATAATGGCCACCAATACGGAATCGTTCGGATACGGCATATCTCATATTGACACCATAATCCGTCCAATCCGTTCCCGCGGGAAGACTAGGTGAGGTTTCACTTTCACCGATAAACAATTCGGCACCGAATTGTTCATTTACATATCCCCCACTGAGACCGTAGGATGTGATATCTCCGTTACTGACACCACCAAGAAAGTTATTGGTGGTCAGGGACGTATGATCGACATACGCCCCAAGAACAGCGCCATTATTGAACTGATAATTGAATGTCAGGCCTAAATCAGTCTCGTCCACATCGGAAACCGATTGATCTGGATCGATTTTCGCCAGTGTTCCCTGAAATCCCAAATGCACGCCATTCTGGAAACGTACCGCACCCGCACCATCGAACGTGAAAGAGGATATATCGCTTCCTCCATTCGACGCTGACGAATGCGCGTAGCCCAAAGTGCCGACGCCACTGAATTCTTGTGCCATAAGAGCACCAGGCGCACAGGCAACTGTCGCCCAGACAAGGGCTTTGCCAGAATAGTTCATATTGTTTCCTTACTTTTTACACCGCTCGTTCAAAATTGTTAACAGGCGGGTTGATGAAGGAAAATGGCAGGCGAGCCGCAGCGCTTGGTTGATCTTTTTTGCGACACTTTTAACACATTTTTAACTAGTTAGCCGTCGTCACGTCATACCCATAAAGCCAGTCGAACT
Organism: Roseovarius sp.; assembly: GCA_965656855.1. Classification (GTDB taxonomy): domain Bacteria; phylum Pseudomonadota; class Alphaproteobacteria; order Rhodobacterales; family Rhodobacteraceae; genus Roseovarius. The sequence goes on along the minus strand of CBFHML010000094.1, from coordinate 2,239 downwards.
GTCCGGTCATCCGCCCCGGTGCAAGCGCCCCTCCGAGGCGCAGCGCCGTATGCGCCGCAAAGCGCAGCGGCGGAAAGGACAGGTGGTATTTCCACGCGTTGCCGCTCGCGGCCTTGACGATGCGCGCGGCCCTGTCCCGGCGCAGCGCCTGATAGGCGGCAAGCCCATCGCCCAAATTCGCCGCAGACGTGAGCGAACGCGCCAGACCCCACGCGTCCTCCAACGCCATGTTCGCGCCCTGCGCCAGAAATGGCAGCGTCGGATGCGCCGCATCCCCCAACAAAGCGACGCCGCCCTCATGCCAGCGTGCGGCAACCGGGTGGCGAAACAGCCCCCAGAGATGCGTCGTCTCGACCTGTGCCAGCATATCCTGAACCGGCGCGCCAAAATCGGCAAAGGCCGCGCGCAGGTTGGCGGGATCGTCCTGCTGGCTCCAGCTTTCGGCCTGCCATGCCGCGCGTTCCTGCACGGCGACGAGGTTGCGCCGCCCGTCTGACAGTGGATAGGTCACCAGATGGCGCTTTGGCCCCATGAAAACCTGCGCTTCGGGGGTGGCAAGCGCCTCGGGGATTGTTGCACGCCACGCGACCTGGCCGGTAAAACCCGCCTCCGCCGCACCGTTAAGCGCGGGGCGCGCCACTGAATGCAGCCCATCGGCGGCAACCACCAGATCGGCCGTCACCTGCTTGCTGTCGCTATCAATAACCACGGGGCGCGCGCCGGGTGTCACCTGCGCAATGCGTCTGCCCGTCTCTATCTCGATTCCGGCGCGGTCAGCGTCTTGCACCAGCAGGTCCAGCAGGTCCGCACGATGCACAAAATAGTACCATGGCCGCGCCAGCCCCGTGAGATCGAGCCGCAAAACATCCCGACCTGAATAGTCACGCAGGCGAACCGCCTGCGCCTGCACCGCCCGCGCGCGCAACGCCTCGCCCAGACCAAGCGCCTGCAGCACGACAAAGCCGTTGGGGGATATTTGCAACCCCGCGCCGACCTCGCGCAGCGCGGGCGCCTGTTCCAGCACCCGCACGCGGCGGGCGCCCTTGGCCGACAGCGCGAGGGCGGCGGCCAGCCCACCGATGCCCGCGCCGGTAATGACGCAATCGAGATCCTCAAGATTCATCCCGGTCTCCAAAAGAAAAAGCGCCGCGGCACGGGGCCACAGCGCTTAATGATGTCAGCCGCGTGAGGCAGGTCAATCGTCGCGGTGCACTTTTTCGCGACGCTCGTGGCGTTCTTGTGCCTCAAGGCTCATGGTGGCGATAGGGCGCGCGCTAAGCCGTTTGAGGCTGATCGGCTCACCCGTCACTTCGCAATAGCCATATTCGCCTTCGTCGATCCGGCGCAGGGCCGCGTCGATCTTGGCGACCAGCTTGCGCTGGCGATCCCGTGTGCGCAGTTCCAGCGCGCGGTCGGTTTCCTCGCTCGCACGGTCCGCCACATCGGGGATCGCCCGCGTGCCGTCCTGCAGGCCCTCGATCGTATCGCGGCTGCCTTCGAGCAATTCGGTTTTCCAGTCGTTCAACTTACGGCGAAAATACTCGAGCTGACGTTCATTCATGAACGGCTCGTCCTCTGCCGGGCTGTAATTGTCGGAAAGAAAGATTTCTGCTTTCATGTCAGTATCCTCCTCACGGCCAGCATCATCCATGACAGTCTCCCTGGCTCCTGATGGGTGCCGCTTACACGGGCAAACAGGGAATGTCACTACACAATCACGCGGCATTGATGTGTTTTCCCGCCCAGACTAGATTGCGCGCAAACGACCCGTCTCAGGGCGCCAGCCAAGGATTGCGAAACCATGAAATTTCAAGGCACAGATGCCTATATCGCCACCGACGATCTGACCATCGCGGTCAATGCCGCCGTGACGCTGGAACGCCCGCTTTTGGTCAAGGGAGAGCCCGGCACCGGCAAGACCGAACTCGCGCGCCAGGTGGCCAAGGGGCTGGGTCTGCGGATGCTAGAGTGGAACATCAAATCCACCACCAAGGCGCAACAGGGTCTTTATGAATACGACGCCGTCAGCCGGCTGCGCGACAGCCAACTTGGCGATGAGCGCGTCAATGACGTGCGCAACTATATCCGCAAGGGCAAGCTTTGGCAGGCGTTCGAGGCCGAGGACCGGGTCGTGTTGCTGATCGACGAAATCGACAAGGCCGATATCGAGTTTCCCAATGACCTTTTGCAGGAACTCGACCGCATGGAATTCCATGTCTACGAGACCGGCGAGACGATC
>CBFHML010000093.1:0-6174 GCA_965656855.1 Roseovarius sp. | reverse complement strand
CGGGCTGGCCATCCAGCACACGACCACCATGATTGGACACAATCAGACCATCAACACCCGCCTCGAGTGCCCGCTTAGCATCGGCAGGGTGCATTACGCCTTTAAGAAGAATCGGCAAGTCGGTTTGTTCGCGCAACCACGCGAGCGTTTGCCAATCCGGTGCTTGGCGCATCCAGCAAGCAAATACCGAGTCGCCTTGGTCAGGCTGTGGCAAGCCGTCTAAATTCACCGCTCTTACTCCGTCAGGTAAGGCAAAACCTGCCCGTTGCTCGGCATTACGCACGCCATTAATCGGCGCATCGGCCGTCACAACAATCGCCTGATAACCTGATGACTCTGCACGTCGTATGAGTGTAAGCGTGTCGTCTAAACTGGGTTGGCAGTATAACTGAAACCATCGCTTTGACTGCGGCGCCACTTCGGCAACCTGCTCAATCGTCGAGCTGGCCAAAGTCGATAAACAAAATCCCACCCCCTGTGCAGCAGCGGCTTGAACAGTGCCTAATTCCCCCATGGAATGCGCCAGCTTTTGGTAGGCCAGGGGTGCCACCAGTAACGGCATGTTAAAGGTCTGACCGAATAACGTCGCTTGGCAATCCCCTTGTCCAAGACCCTGCCCAAGAAGCAGGCGCGCCCGATCAAGCGGCTTACGGGGCTGGCGCATGAATTGGCGGCTGATGCGATCCTGCCGGATGCAGGGAAGCTGGCCCATGCGCATTTGCACGCGCTGCTGGACAAGGCGCGGGAGGTGGGCGCCAAACTGATCTACCTCGCCAATCCAGACAACCCGATGGGCAGCTTTCATCCGCCCGAGGTGATCGAGCGGTACCGCAGGCTCTGGGGACTCGACCGGCCGCTCATCGAGCAATACGTCGCCTACTGGCGGAGCATCTTCTCGGGCACGCTCGGCCACAGCTTCGCCGCTCGCGCTGATCCGCATTGGCAATCGATGATCCTCCGTGCCGTTGATTTTATGGGGCACGTGTCCGGGTGACACGCAAAACCTTAGCTGGTGGTGGGCACGCAGCTGCGGCTTTGGGAATCCCACGATGTGCCGTCCGCGCAAGTCATGGCCTGCTTGGAATGATTGTCGCACGCGGCAAAGGCCGACAGCGAAGTGGCCAGTGTCAGGGCGACGGATGTCGCGACTACCTTGATCTTCATGCTTTCACCTCTTTTACGTCCTTGCATGAAACAGGTTAGCACGGGTCGTACAATTCTCAAACAGGGGATCAGCTTTCGCCGAAAACGCGGCTGAAAATCGTGTCCACATGTTTGGTATGATAGCCCAGATCGAATTTTTCTTCGATTTGCTCGGGGCTTAGCGCCTTGATCACTTCTTCATCGCCCAGAAGTTCGGTCTTGAAATCGCGGCCTTCCTCCCAAACTTTCATCGCGTTGCGCTGCACCAGACGGTAGGCATCTTCACGGCTGACACCGACCTGGGTCAACGCCAGAAGCACCCGCTGCGACATCACCAGCCCCCGGAATTTATGCATGTTTGCCAGCATGTTATCGGGGTATATTACCATCTTGTCGACCACGGTGGTCAAGCGGGCCAGGGCGAAATCCAGCGTGATCGTGGCGTCGGGGCCGATATTGCGCTCCACCGAGCTGTGCGAAATGTCGCGCTCGTGCCAGAGCGCCACGTTTTCCATCGCCGGAATCACCATCGAGCGGACGAGGCGCGCAAGCCCGGTCAGGTTTTCCGTCAGCACCGGGTTGCGTTTGTGCGGCATGGCGGACGAACCTTTTTGCCCGGCAGAGAAGAATTCTTCACCCTCCAGAACCTCGGTGCGTTGCATGTGGCGGACCTCGGTCGCGACATTCTCGATAGAGCTGGCCACCACGCCGAGGGTCGCGAAAAACGCCGCGTGACGGTCGCGCGGGATGACCTGCGTGCTGATCGGTTCCGGCGTCAGGCCCAGCTTGGCGCAGACATGCTCTTCGACCTGCGGGTCGATATTGGCAAAGGTGCCGACAGCGCCGGAAATGGCGCCCGTGGCGATCTCGTCGCGCGCCACGACAAGCCGGCGGCGGTTGCGGTCCATCTCTGCGTAAAACCGCGCAAAGGTCAGGCCCATCGTGGTCGGTTCGGCGTGGATGCCGTGGCTGCGTCCGATGCGCACAGTCATCTTATGCTCTATCGCGCGACGCTTGAGCGCGGCCAAAAGCCCGTCCAGATCGGCAATCAGGATATCGGCGGCGCGGGTCAACTGGATGTTGAAGCAGGTGTCGAGCACGTCAGAACTTGTCATGCCCTGATGCACGAAGCGCGCCTCGTCGCTGCCCACATGCTCGGACAGGTGGGTGAGAAAGGCGATCACGTCATGTTTGGTCACGGCCTCGATTTCGTCGATGCGGGCGACGTCGAATTCCACGTCCTTGGCTTTCCAAACCGCATCGGCATTGGCGCGCGGGATCACGCCCAGATCGGCCATCGCGTCACAGGCATGAGCCTCGATCTCGTACCAGATGCGGAATTTCGTGGCGGGCTCCCAGATATTGACCATCTCGGGGCGGGAATAGCGCGGTATCATGGGATGTGACCTTTGGTTTGCAAATTGCGTTGGGCGCGGTTTAGACCGATGGCATAGCAGCGGCAAGGCGGGAGCAGGCGGATGTTTGCAGGATTGGGCGATTTTGAGGGGGTTTGGCAGCTCTCGCGCCGGATCGAACAGCAAAATGCCCCGCATGCAGAGCTGCATGGCAGTGCGGTGCTGCGCCCTGATGCCCATGGCCTGTGCTATGACGAGACGGGGCTTTTACGGGTCGGGGATCAGCCGCCTGTCACCGCAGAGCGTCGTTATCTGTGGCGCAGCGGGCCGGGCGCGGTGATCGAGGTGCTCTTTGCGGATGGTCGGGCGTTTCACAGGATCGACCCGGCTGATCCACAGGACAGCCATTGGTGCGATCCCGACCGATACGAGGTGCAGTATGATTTCAGCCGCTGGCCGCGCTGGACGAGCATCTGGCATGTGCGCGGTCCGCGCAAGGACTACGTCATGACGAGTGAGTACAGGCGCGCTTCCACTTAGGGGGCCGGCTTGCGGGTTTCTCTACTTTTTCCATTTTATGGGTAAATGCCATTTTTTGGCCCAATTGTTTCGTCACACACGACAGTGAAGACGCGCCGCGAACGGGCAGGACAGGGGCCGAGCAGACCTTGTCTTGCATGAGACACTCGCGGCCAGATCGACAAAAGCATAAGCAGGACGGCCCGGCAAACGGGCCTCATACAGGCAGAGGGCGGCGCCGGTTGGCGCCGCTCTTTTCTTTGGTGGGTGTTTGCGGCTAACCTGCCGACATGACAGAGATTTTGCAGGATTCTGTCCCCTATGATACCAGCCCGCGGGCCTTGCCCGGCGTACAGCCGATGGCGGTTCGCGACTGGCTCATGCGGGATGAGGCATTTGCGGCGCAGATGGGGCTACGCACCCGGTTGCTGGCTGAACAGCGCGACGCGGTGCTGGCGGTGACACCGGCCGGGCGCGCGGCGGCAGATGAGCTTTTGCAATTTGTGCTGGATTGGCTGCGGAGGTATGATGCGGGCTATGCCATATCCGCCAGCCATGTCACCCGGCCCGATGGGGGCAGAGTGGCCATAGATCGTGCCGACCCGATGGGAACCTTGGGTCATCTGGTCCAACAAGATCTCTGCCTGATGGAAAAGCAGGGGGACGCGCATGTGCTGACCGCTGCTGTGCTGTGCTTTCCGGCGAGTTGGCGGCTTGCCGACAAGATCGGCTGCCCGCTGATTGCCATCCATGAACCGGTGCCGGATTACGATGACGCGCTTGCAAGACGGGTGCAGCGGCTGTTTGACGGGGTGCAGGTGGATCGCCCGCTGTGGCGGTTCAATGCGCTGCATTATGCCCAAGCGGACCTGCATCATCCGTGGCGCAAGGCGGGCGATTATTCCGGTGATGGGGCCAGTGCCGAACATCCGTTTTTCCGGACCGAGCGGCAATGCGTTCTGCGCCTGCCCAAGACCCGGGCCTGCGTGTTTTCGATCCATACCTATGTGGTCAGGGCCGCGTCGTCAGACGCCTTATGACGGGGTGGTGCTGGCGATGTCACGGAGCAGGGAATACGTGAACATAAAGGCGCCAAGAGGGGCGGAGACCAACATCACCATCAGCCCTGTCAAATGCACTGTCAGTCTGAGTGGCTGTGTCGGTTCGGCGCTGCGGGACAGAAATTCGTAGATTTCGTTTTTGGTCGTATCCAGATCCGTGCGCTCGATCACGTTGATATCACAATAGCTCTGGTTCGATGCCGCAGACCCATCGCGTCCCTGCGTCGGCGTGAAACGCTCTTCTACGGACGAGGACGTGTCTTTGAGCTGTTCCAGAATCATCCACATCAGTTCTGCGTTGACGGGTTCAAGCGTCTCGCCCCGCATGATCGTGTCATAGGGCAGGTCGTCCTTGATCCGCAAAAGAAGACGATCGGCAAGATGGATATTGGGCGCGGCGCCAAGTGATGCCGCCTCGCAATCCTCAAGGTGACCAACGGCAAGGATCAGATAGCTGCTGTGACCGGTCGTTATGGCCGGCATGAACCCAAGGGCGATGCGCGTCCCGTCACGGTCGATCATGGCGATATGGTCGCCATCCCATGTGATACGACGCGGCTGTGCGTCGGTCCTCTGGAGGGCCAAGTCGATGTCGCGCACGATATGCGGAAACCGTGATCCATCCAGATCACGATAGCCGAATGTTGCGATGGAGCCTTGTGACTGCGGCAGCATGCTGTCCTACTTGGGTTAAGTCTGCGGCATATAGCCTTGGAAATCTGGCGATCCTTGGAAGAAACTGTGACCAAAACATGGCACCCGGCCCCTTTGCCGGGGGCTGAGGCCGAATACGGGGCTTTTTGAGCGCGGCGGCTTAGCCGTCGATCTGCGCTGCCATGATCGCAATCGCCTTTTGATAGACACCGGCGGCGTTCCACGCCTCGATGGCGCGGAAATTCGGCTCTCCGGGCTGATAGCCCTGACCGGGGCGCCAGCCCTTTTGGCGCAGGTAATTGGCGGTCGAGGCCAGCGCATCGGTGAGATTGTAGAAATCAACGCGCCCGTCGCCATTGGCATCCACGCCATATTGCAAGGCGTTGCCGGGCAGGAACTGTGTGTGGCCCAGTTCGCCATGTTTCGCGCCCTTTGTCGCGCCCGAGATCGCGCCGCCATCCACCAGTTTCAGCGCGCCGATGGCGTGCGGGCGAAAGAAATCAGAGCGGCGGCAATCATAGGTCAGCGTCACGATGGCCGAGACCACCTGACTGTCGCCCATGAAACGGCCAAAGCCGGTTTCCATCCCGTGAATGGCGATCAGGACCCCGGCGGGAACGCCGTATTGCTGTTCGAGGGCTGCGTAGAAATTGGCGTTCTGCGCCTTGCGCTTGCGTCCCTGCGCCACGATTGTACTTGCGCCGCGCACCTGCATGAACTTGTCCAGCGAATAGCGAAAGCTTTTCTGGTTGCGGTCTGCCGCAATCGTGGAAGAGGCATAGCGCGCCTGCGCAAGCGCCTGAAGACCGCGTTGGCCCACACCCGCGCTCTGAGCCTGCTGCGCGAACTGGGATTTCCAAGCGTCGAACCCGTTTGCGGTATTGCCGCACGTCGCCGCGAGGGCGGCCTGCCCCCCGACAAGGCCGTAGGCCAGAAAAATCACTTTCAGGAATTGTTTGCAGACCATGGAAAACCCCACTCAAATACATGTTTGAGCAAAGCTTAGCCGATCATCCGCCCTCGACAAAGCGTAGAAATGGGGGGATTGCGCGGAAAATGGCGGGGCCTCAACCCAGTATCTGATCCACCAATTCCAGTGTCTGTGGGCTTGCAACGCGGCTGTCGAGGGCCGTGAAAAGCCCAAGGATTGCAGCGGCCTGTGAGCCGTACCGCAGAGTGTCGCGTTTGAGCGGGTTCACTGTGGCAAAGGCGGTGCACAAGGGCGGCGTGGAGGTCTCTTTGATGGACAAGGCCCATGCGGGCATCCGCGACGCGCGGCGATCGTCCCTGATGTGGGCAATCGAGGTGTCGCGCCATTTCGGCATATCCAGCACGGTGGGCGCGGCGCTGGTGATGTCGGCGAATTCCGCGTGGCTGAGGATAGCGGCATCGAGCCATGACACATGACTGGGACCAAGCGCCAGAAACAGGCGCGTCGTGAT
>CBFHML010000092.1:0-10561 GCA_965656855.1 Roseovarius sp. | reverse complement strand
CCCGACAGCGCGGACCTATCAGGCACCGTTGCAGTTGAAATCGACGGGCGGTATCTTCATCGTCGACGACCTTGGCCGTCAGGCAGAGCCGCCACAAAGCCTTGTGAACCGCTGGATTGTCCCGCTCGAGGAATCCAAAGATATCCTCGCGCTGCAATCAGGCGAGAAATTCGAAGTCCCGTTCGACACGCTTGTGATCTTCTCGACCAACTTCCACCCCAACGAGATATTCGACACGGCCGCACTTCGCCGGATCTTCTTCAAGATCAAGATCGACGGGCCAAGTCAGCAGGACTTCCTCAAGATTTTCGCTCTGGTCGCCAAGAAAAAGGGGATGGCACTGGATGAGGCGACCCTCTTGCACCTGCTCAAGGTCAAGTATCCGACGATCAACAACATCTACGCCAATTATCAGCCGGTCTTTTTGATCGACCAGATGATTGCCATCTGTGAGTTCGAGGGTATTCCCTATCAGATGACCCCCGATCTCTTGGACAGGGCGTGGGCGAACATGTTCGTCAAGGATGAGAAAATCGTGAAATAAAGCGTTTCGCCTTTCGCTGATGTCTCAGACCAAAGGCGAAACGCTTTGGGCGCGAACCCAGAGTTTTCAAAAACTCTGGGCAAAACTTTTTCTGCAAAGTTTTGGCGAAGCGCCTACATCTGGCGCATGAGGCAGCTTCCCGATTTATTTCACACCTGGTTCGCCAAGCGCGGATGGTCCATCCATCCGCATCAGCAGGCGATGCTGGACCGCGCAGATGCGCCCGCTCTTTTGCTGATCGCCCCCACCGGCGGGGGCAAAACGCTGGCAGGTTTTCTGCCCACACTGGTCGATCTGGCCGATGGCGGGCATGACGGGCTGCACACGCTCTATATCTCACCGCTCAAGGCGTTGGCGGCGGACATTCGGCGCAACCTGACCACGCCTGTGACCGAAATGGATCTGCCCATTCGTATCGAGGACCGCACGGGCGATACCTCGTCCAGCGCCAAGCGCCGACAGCGCGCCGATCCACCGCATATCCTGCTGACCACACCCGAAAGTCTTGCGCTTTTGACCTCTTACGAGGATGCCCCACGCATCTTCAAAGGGCTGAAACGCGTGGTCGTGGACGAGATTCACGCGTTGGCCGAAAGCAAGCGGGGCGATCAGCTTTTCCTCGCGCTGTCACGGCTTCAGGCGATGTGCCCGGGGCTGCGCCGCGTTGGTCTCTCAGCCACGGTCGAGGACCCCGATGCCATTGCCCCGCTGCTGGCGAAAAACCCTGATCCCTGCGAAATCCTGCACGCCGATCCCGGCCCCGAGCCGGATATCGCCATGCTGCAAACCGACGCAGCCCCGCCATGGGCCGGGGGCGGCGCGGCCTACGCGATCCCGGCCGTTCTGCAAGAGGTCAAGCGCCACAAGATCACGCTGATTTTCCACAACACGCGGGCACAGGCCGAGATCTTTTTCCACAATCTCTGGCTCGCCAATGAAGACGCGCTGCCCATCGGCATCCACCACGGCAGTCTTGACCGCTATCAGCGCGAGCGTGTTGAAGGTGCCATGCAGCGCGGCGACCTACGCGCGGTTGTCTGCACCGGCAGTCTTGATCTGGGGATCGACTGGGGTGATGTGGATCTGGTGATACAGGTGGGCGCGCCCAAGAACGTCAAGCGGCTGGTGCAGCGGATTGGCCGCGCCAATCACCGATACAACGCGCCGTCAAAGGCGCTGCTTGTGCCTGCAAACCGCTTTGAGGTGGTTGAATGCGTCGCCGCCCTGCAGGCGGTGCGCGACCGCGATCTGGACGGAGAGCCGCGCGGACCGGGGCCGCGTGACGTGCTCTGCCAGCATATCCTGACCCGCGCCTGCGCCGGGCCTTTTGAGGCCGATGCGCTGTATCAAGAGGTCAAGACAGTGGGCGCCTATCAAGATCTGAGCCGGGCGCAATTCGATGACTGCCTCGATTTCTGCGCCACGGGTGGCTATGCCTTGCGCGCCTATGACCAGTGGCAGCGCCTGCTATTCCGTGACGGGCTGTGGCAGCTGCGCGATCCACGCAGCACGCGATTGATACGCATGAACATCGGCACGATTCAGGACAGTGACCTGCTCAAGGTGCGGATGAAGCGCCAGCGCGGCGGCAAGCCTTTGGGTGAAATCGAAGAAGGCTTTGCCGCGTCGCTGACCCCCGGCGACACGTTTCTGATCGGTGGGCAGATCGTGAAATACGAGGGGCTGCGCGAAATGGTGGTCGAGGTCAGCCGCGATTCCGCGCGCAAGCCCAAAATAGCCACCTTTGCGGGCACCAAATTCGCCACCTCCACGCAACTGAGCCAGCGAATTCTGCACCTGCTGAACGACGCAGATCAGCGCGCCCTACCCAGCCCGACACGTGACTGGATCGACCTTCAGGCGCAGATGTCACGCCTGCCGCGCGCTGGTCGTCTTCTGATCGAGAGCTTTCCGCATGACGGGCGGGAACATGCCTGCATCTATGGCTTTGCCGGGCGCAACGCGCAACAGACGCTTGGCCTCCTTTTGTCGAAACGGATGGAGGAGATGGGTCTTGCCCCGATGGGCTTTGTATCCACGGACTATGCGACGCTCATCTGGGGGCTGGAGCCGCTGACCAAAGCCGAACCGCTCTTTGATCGCGCCGCCTTGCGCGCCGGTCTGGACAAATGGCTGGCCGGCAACCAATTGATGAAACGTACCTTTCGCGCCTCAGCCACCATCGCGGGACTCATTCAGCGCAATGTCGCGGGCGCACGCAAATCCGGGCGACAGGCGACATTTTCGTCGGATATCCTTTATGACACGCTGGCGAAATATGATCCTGATCATCTGCTCTTGGACATCACCCGCGAAGAGGCGATGCGCGGTCTGATCGACTTTGGCCGCATCGAAGAAATGCTCGACCGGATCGAGGGGCGTATAGATCTCATGCGCCTGCCCCGCGTTACCCCCTTTGCCGCGCCACTGTTCCTAGAGGCCGGGCGCACCCCGGTTGAGGGCGCAGCACAGGAACGGCTGTTGGAGGAAGAGACCCAGAGATTGATGGAAGCGGCGGGACTCGCGTAAAAGAACTTGCATTTCAAGGCACTGCAAGAGATGAACAAAAAATGAACGGATACGATTTCATCCTCGCCGGGGCGGAGTTGACGGCGCTCGGCTCGGGCGCGCTTTTCTGGCGCGACAAGAACCTGCTTTGCGTGTCGGACATGCATCTAGGCAAGACCGAGCGGCGCGCCCGTATGGGCGAGGCGAACCTGCCCCCATATGAGACGCATGACACCCTGTCACGGCTTCAGTCCGATCTGGCGATGACGGGGGCCACCACGGTAATCTGCCTTGGCGACAGCTTTGACGACACCACCGCCGCGCAATCCCTGCTCGAGGCAGAAAAGCTTTGGATAGCCCGGCTTCAGGCAGGGCGCCGTTGGGTGTGGATCGAGGGCAACCATGATCCCGGACCTGTCGATCTGGGCGGCACGCATCTGCACGAATTGCCCCTGCCCCCCCTGACATTTCGCCATATCGCCAAGCGCGGGCGGTCGGGCGAATTATCGGGCCATTACCATCCAAAAGTGACTTTGCCGGTACGTGGGCGGACAATCACGCGGCCTGCCTTTCTTATCGACAGTGACCGGGTGATTTTGCCCGCTTACGGCACGTATACGGGCGGGCTACGCAGCAACGATAAGGTCTTGAGCGAGCTGATGCGACCAGAGGCTATTGCAGTGCTGACCGGGACCACGCCGCGCGCGGCCCCCATGCCGCGCTAGAGAAGTCCGGCAGCTTCCAATTCGGGCCGGTATTTACGGCTCACGGGCACACGGTCCCCGTTTGTCAGGATGATCCATGTCTTATGCGCGCTCTCTCGCTCAACCCTGACGATAGCAGAGCGTGCCACCCAATGCGAACGATGCGTGGAAAATCCTTCAACCGGGTCCATTTCGTCGACGGCATCTGCCAGTCTCATGCGCAACATCTGCACGCCTATAGTGGTGGCCACCTGCACATGGTGATCCTGCCCGGTCAGGCGCAGGACAGGGCCGGATATCTCAGGATCAAAGCGGCGGGCGAGCCGTGGTTCGGGAGATGCCGTCGCTGCGTCAACTGACCCGACCAGGCTGGTGGCATCCAACCGCGGGGACAGATACCGCATGGCTATCATAAAAGCTGAAACAACGAAGACGTACAAACCGACAAAGCCAAGCTTCAACCCGGCCTCACTGGCCTGCTCGGAAAATTCATGCGCAATCAACCAGATCGCGGGTGACAGCAAAACGACGAGCAACACAGTCACCAACCCCTCTTGGGCCAGACGAGGACCAAGCGGCACAAGGGTAAAGACAACGACCCGCACAAGATACCCGGCCACAACCGAGACCGCCACCACGACCAACCAGAATACTGCCCGTTCCGGTGGCGCGAAGAAGTGCATCGTCCCAAATGGCCCCGCAACCACCAAAATGACCACGGCACAGGCGCAGATCACGCCACACCGAATATTGAACAATGCCCGTGAATGGGAGGTGAGTTTTTTCTTGAGTTTGGTCAGCAACACAATCGTCTTACACATCTTTAAAACCTACAGCGCACTGCCCCGCACATACCTGGGCACATAACCAATACTGCAGAAACATGTTACCCTACCTTTTGGGTAGTCCGACCCGTAACAAAGATGCGATACACGCCCCATGACTCAAAATCGCATCCACAATAGTTTCGCCGCGCAATCCCTGATGCGAACACTTGTTGCACGCCTAGACCTGGTCACACCCGGCGCCGTCGAGATAAGTGCGCCGATTACACCCCACGTTCTGCAACAGCACGGCTATGCCCATGCCGGGCTCACCTTTGCCATCGGTGACAGCGCGGCGGGCTATTCTGCGCTATCTCTTATGCCTGACGATCATGAGGTGCTGACGACCGAGATGAAAATTCATCTGCTGTCACCGGCCGCAGGACACCGGCTTGTCGCGCGCGGCGGTGTGATCCGGCCGGGCCGGAGGCTTATGGTGGTCGAGGCAAAGGTTTATGCTACTTCCAACGGTATTGAGAAACAAATTGCCCTGATGACAGGCACGATGATCCCTATGCCCATCTCCTGACGTTATGGGCTATGGCCAGCGTCAATGTTCCCCTATGCGTTGTGGGTGGCATCGGCTATGGCTGACACACAGATCAACGCCCTAGCCTATCCCCTGAACGGAGCGCACGCATGTCGATCTTCAAGCAACTTCTGGTTCTGTGTGTGCTCTGCGGCCTCGCCTATGGCGGCTATGAGGCCTACCGCGTGTATCTTGCCCCAGCCCCAGAGGCCGAGAGAGACCGCGGTGGACCACGCGCCGCGACCGTCGAGCTGGCCCGCGCAGAGCCCCGCAACCTGCGCCGCACCATAGAGGCGGTCGGCACCACCCGTGCGCTGCGCTCGATCGAAATCGTGCCAGAGGTCGATGGGCGTCTCGTGGAGCTCGCGATCACCCCCGGCACACGTGTCGCCCAAGGGGACGTGTTGGCCCGGCTGGATGACACCATCGAACGTGCAAACCTCTCCGAGGCCAAAGCAGTGCTGACCGAACAGCGTCAGAGCCTTGAGCGCATACAGCAGCTGCGCGCGTCGAACTCGGTCTCGCAGGCGTCGCTCGAAGAGGTGACCGCGCGCCTCGCCGAAGCAGAGGCAGAGGTTGAACGCGCCCGCCGCAGGCTGGAGGATCGCCGCATCACCGCCCCGTTTGCGGGCGTCGTTGGCCTCACGAATTATGATGAGGGTGCGCGCGTTTCGGAGGGGCAGGTGCTCACACGGCTGGACGATCTGAGCGATGTCGAGGTGGAATTCTCTCTTCCCGAAACGGTCTTTGCACAGGTGCGCCGTGGCCAGCAGGTCGTCGCCCGCAGCGCGGCCTTTCCGGACCGCGATTTCACCGGCACCATCGAGGCCGTCGACAGCCGCATAGACCCGGTCAGTCGCGCCTTTCGGACCCGCGCGCTGGTACCCAACCCCAATTCCACCCTGCCCGCCGGCATGTTCCTGTCGCTAACGCTGATCCTGTCAGAGGATACTCTCGTCACCGTGCCAGAAGAGGCGATCATCTTTCAGGCTGCCGAAACCTATGTTTTCGTCGTAGAGGACGACACCGCGCGCCGCCGCGTGGTGGAAACCGGGCAACGGCAGGATGGGCAAATCGCCATTCTGTCAGGGCTTGAGGCGGGCGAGGCCGTAATCATACGTGGCCTGCAACGGGTGCGCGATGGCAGCCCGCTTAACATTCTCACGCCCCAAGACACCGCCGCCGCATCCGACACGGCACAAGCGGAGCAACCGTCATGACCCTGCCTGATATCTCTGTCCGCCGACCGGTGTTGGCGGCGGTCATGAGCCTGCTTATCGTGATCTTCGGGCTTGCCGCGCTGATGAACCTGTCCGTGCGCGAGTTGCCTGATGTGGACAATGCCGTTGTCACCGTCACCACCACCTATCGTGGCGCCGCCCCCGAAGTGATCGACACCGACCTGACCGAAACCATCGAAGGGGCCATCGCCACCATTTCAGGCATCCGCACGATCAGCTCTGAGAGCCGTCAGGGACGGTCTCGTGTGACAATCGAATTCGACAGCAGCGTGGATATCGACGTGGCTGCCAATGACGTGCGCGACGCAGTGGGTCGGGTCAGAGGAGAGTTGCCACCCGAGGCGAACGAGCCTGAGGTCGTCAAATCGGATGCCGACGCAGACCCGGTCATGCGCCTTGCCATCACCTCGGACCGGATGACCACCGCAGAGATCACCGATTATGTGGACCGGCTTGTCGTGGATCGCATCGCCACGCTTGATGGCGTGGCCAATGTGAACCTGATCGGCGACCGGCCCTTTGCCCTGCGTATCTGGCTTGATCGACGCGCGCTGGCCGCGCGAAACCTCACTGTGGCAGACGTGGAATCGGCGCTACGTCGCAACAATATCGAATTGCCCGCCGGCGAGGTGGAATCCTTTAACCGCCAGCTTTCGGTGCGTCTCAACAGCCGCCTCGACAGCATCGACGATTTCCGCGCCATCGTGCTCGACCGTGTCGCGGGCTACCCTGTCCGGCTGGGCGATGTGGCGCGGGTAGAACCGGGCGTGGCCGATGACACCACCGTTGTGCGCACCAATGGAGAGGACGCTGTGGGTCTGTGGATCCTGCGACAAAGCCAATCGAACACGCTTGAGATCTCAAAGGCCGTGCGCGCCGAAATGAAAGCGATGGAACGCACCCTGCCCGAGGGGATGCAGATCATCGTCGGCTCGGATGATGCGCTCTTCGTCGGCGCCTCGATCCGCGAGGTGGTGACAGCGCTCTTTATTTCGCTGGCACTGGTGATCGCGGTGATCCTGCTTTTCTTGCGCAGCCTGCGCGCGACGTTGATCCCTGCCATCACCATTCCTGTGGCGCTTATCGGCAGTTTCCTGTTGATCGGGCTGTGGGGCTTCTCTCTCAACACGCTCACTTTGCTGGCCCTCCTTCTGGCCATCGGGCTGGTGGTGGATGACGCGATTGTCGTGCTGGAAAACATCCAGCGCCGGATCGAAGAGGGCGAAAGCCCGCTGGTCGCCAGCCTTTTGGGTGCCCGTCAGGTGACCTTTGCGGTCATCGCCACGTCCCTCACGCTGATCGCGGTCTTTGTGCCGCTCTCGTTCATGCCGGGTCAGGTCGGACGGCTCTTTGTGGAATTCGGCTGGGTCATGGCGGGCACGGTCGCAATCTCAACCTTTGTGGCGCTCACGGCCTGCCCCGCGCTGGCCTCCAAGGTGCTGCGCGCACGCAAGCCCCACGCGCCAGACCATGTGACACGTGCTCCACTCATACAGCGCGGCTATCGCGCGCTTTTGACCCGCGCGATCTCCATGCCGCTGGTGGTACTGCCTGTGGCGCTTGCGATCACCGCGGGTGCCGCGCTCTTTTACGAAAACCTCCCACGAGAGCTTGCCCCGCGCGAGGATCGCGGCGTGGGCTTTGTACCTCTGACCGCGCCACAGGGCTCTACCGTGGCGCATTCCGACATGGCCGCGCGACAGGTCGAAGAGATCATTCAACCCTATGTCGACAGCGGCGAGATCGAGACAGTGTTCACCTTTACCGGATGGGGCGGGCGCGCGTGGCGTTCCTTCGTCGTCTTCCGCCTTGCGCCGTGGGAGGAACGCGACCGTCCCGTCTCGGCACTCACAGGCGAGCTTGCCCCGCAAATGGGGCGTGTGACCATTGCACGCGGCTTTCCGGTGACGCCTGCGGGCCTCGGCCTGCGCGGCAACTCCACGCCCGTGCGCGTCGTGATCGGCGGTCCCGATTTCGACAGTGTCGAAGGCTGGGCAACAGAGTTTCTCGAACGTGCCGAAGAGGTCGAGGGACTGGTGAACCCCGAAATCAATTTCGAAGAAAACCTGCCCCAGCTTGATATCGAGATCGACCGCGAACGCGCCGATGATCTGGGCATCTCCGCCGATGTCATCGCAGCCACATTGCAAACCATGCTGGCCTCGCGTGAGGTTACCACCTTTGTCAGCCGGGGCCGCGAATATCCCGTGCTTGTGCAGGCAGAAAAGGCCGACCGCCGCACGCCTACCGATATCGAAAACATCTTCATACGCGCCTCTGACGGCGAAACGCTTGTGCCGCTTGGCGCGCTTGTCACCCTGAACGAAAACGCCGCCACACCGTCGTTGCGCCGCTTTGACAGGCTGCCATCGATCCAGCTATCCGGCGCGCTATCGCCCGAGGCTGAACTGGGCGCAGTGCTGGCCGACCTAGAGGAAATCGCGATAGGGGTCCTGCCGCCAGAGGCCAAGCTGGGCTATGACGGCCAATCGCGCACCTACAAGGACACGTCAGGCGGGCTTGGCGTGATCTTTGTTCTGGCGCTGGTGATCGTCTATCTCGTGCTGGCCGCGCAATTCGAAAGCTTTGTGCATCCCGTAGTCATCATGCTGACCGTGCCCACCGGCGTCGCGGGCGCTATCTATGCGATGGCGGTTGGGGGGCTCTCGCTTAATGTCTATAGCCAGATCGGGATCATCCTGCTGATCGGGCTTATATCCAAAAACGGTATCCTGATCGTGGAATTCGCCAATCAGCTGCGTGACGAGGGCCGCGAACTGCGCGACGCCGTGATAGAGGCCTCTGTCCTACGCTTGCGCCCAATCATGATGACCGCGATATCCACGGTTCTGGGCGCATTGCCGCTGGTCCTGGCGACCGGCGCGGGCGCCGAAAGCCGGATTGCCGTGGGCACCGTCATCATTGCCGGGCTCAGCCTTGCAACGCTTCTGATGCTCTTCGTGACACCGATCCTCTATGATCTGCTCGCGCGCTTCACACGCCCCCGTGGGGCCCTGGAAAAGACGCTGGACGCGGAATTGCACACGCCCTCGGAACAGCCCGCAGAATAAAAACGCCCCCGCCAATTTTGGCGAGGGCGCGACGATCCTAAACAGGCAGATCAGCTTACGCCGTCAGCCCCTCAGGCTCTGGCAGGTCATTCGCGCGGCAGCATGCGGTGACCGTGTTGGCCAGCAAGCACGCAATTGTCATCGGCCCGACACCCCCCGGCACCGGCGTGATCGCACCGGCGGTTTCCGAACAGCTGGCAAAGTCCACATCACCCACCAGCTTGTTCTTGCCATCACGCTCGATCCGGTTGATGCCCACGTCGATGACGGTTGCCCCTTCCTTGATCCAGTCGCCCGGCACCATCTCTGGGCGGCCAACAGCGGCCACGACGATATCCGCGCTGCGTACCACGTCGGCCAGATCCTTGGTCCGGCTATGGGCGATGGTCACGGTACAGCTGTCGCCCAGCAAAAGCTGCGCCATGGGCTTGCCCACGATGTTCGAGCGGCCAAGCACCACGGCATTCATCCCAGACAGGCTGCCATGATAATCACGCAGCATCATCAGTGATCCAAGCGGCGTGCAGGGCACCATGCTTTTCTGTCCGGTGCCAAGCAGACCCACGTTGGAGATGTGAAACCCATCCACATCCTTGGCGGGGTCGATGGAATTGATCACCAGATCGGAATCGAGATGATCCGGCAGGGGCAGCTGTACGAGGATGCCATGCACATCGGGGTCGTTGTTGAGCTTTTCAACGATGGCCAGCAGATCTTCCTCAGACGTGTCAGCATCCAGTTTGTGCTCGTAGGAATTCATCCCGACCTCGACCGTCAGCTTACCCTTGGACCGCACATAAACCTGACTGGCAGGGTCCTCGCCCACAAGGACCACCGCCAGACCGGGGGTGATGCCGTGCTCTTCCTTCAGGCGGGTCACATGGCCTGCAACCTGTTCGCGTACCTTTGCGGCAAAGGCTTTGCCGTCAATAATATCCGCCGTCATCTTTCTCTCCCTCTGTTCTAATTGGTTAAGGGCGGTTTTAGCGCTAACCGCCCCCGATACCATGCCTCCTTTTGTCTCAGAACAGCCCCTCGATCTGACCGTCATCATTGAGGCGGATGTTTTCCGACGCGGGGCGTGAGGGCAGGCCGGGCATTGTCATGATCTCGCCGCAGACCACCACGATAAAGCCGGCG
>CBFHML010000091.1:0-40339 GCA_965656855.1 Roseovarius sp. | reverse complement strand
CTGATCACCGATTGGAACTGGCCCTATGCCGAGCGCGGGCGCGGGTCCTGCATTTTCATGCATCGCTGGCGGCGTCCGGGCTATCCGACGGCGGGCTGTGTCGCGCTGCGCCCCGATCACCTGCGTCGGATCGCGCGGCGCATCACGCTGGATACACGGCTGATCGTGCCTGCGTTCTAGGCTTTCACACGCTCACCGAAAATCGCGCTGCCGACCCGCACATGCGTGGCCCCTAGAGCGATCGCGCGCTCAAAATCGCCGCTCATCCCCATGGACAGTCCCGTCAGCCCATTCCGCTCTGCCATTTTGGCCAAAAGCGCGAAATG
Source organism: Roseovarius sp. (assembly GCA_965656855.1). Taxonomy (GTDB): domain Bacteria; phylum Pseudomonadota; class Alphaproteobacteria; order Rhodobacterales; family Rhodobacteraceae; genus Roseovarius. The sequence goes on along the minus strand of CBFHML010000091.1, from coordinate 40,013 downwards.
CAGGCTGGGTTCCTCCTCGACAGGCGGGATGCACATCAGCCCCTCCAGCGGCAGATCAAGCGCGCGGCATTCCGCAACGAACGCATCCAAATCTGCGGGCAGAACGCCGGCTTTTTGATCCTCTTCGCCGGTATTTACCTGTACAACGAGGGGTGGGCATTTGCCCTCTTCCTGCGCCAGCCGTGCAAGCGTGTTGGCCAGTTTGGGCCGGTCGAGCGTATGGATCACGTCGAACAACTCCAGCGCCTGACGCGCCTTGTTGGTTTGCAAGGGGCCGATCAGATGCAGGTCGATCCCGTCGAATTGCGTCCGAAAATCAGGCCATTTGCCAGCCGCCTCCTGCACCCGGTTCTCGCCATAGATGCGGTGGCCTGCGTCCAGCACTGCCGCCACGCGCTCATTCGGCTGTACCTTGGACACAGCGATCAGCTTGACCGCGCCGGGCGTGCGCCCGGCCTCTTTTTCGGCCGCGGCGATGCGGTCGGTGATCTCTTGCAATCCCATGATATGCTCTCCGGCGTTTGCGCAATCGGCTGTCGCGTCTGTGCCACAGACATGGTTCCAGAGACAATCCCCCGTCGCCTGCCCAAGAGCAATAGCCCGAGCGTTGGGGTAAACTCCTTGCTAGGCCGGGTACGGTTGGATAGTACGGATCGGGAAACAGAGACGGACGCACCGATGACCTATTTCCGTATGAAGACCGCTGGCATTTTGCTGGCATGCCTTGGACTGATGGCTTCTTGCAGTGGCTTTCAGGATAGAAAGCTGAGTCCTGACGCCAATGGCAATGGCGGCGGACCCAACTCGACCCTTCCGGGCGCGTCGACCGGCACCAGCCTTTTGGATGCGTTTCGCGGTGGCAAGTCGGGAATCAAGGTCAATCGGTTCCTGTGGACTGCGTCCCTCGAAGTGCTGGACTTTCTGCCTGTTCAGGAAGCGGACCCGTTCACGGGCGTCATCAGCACCGGGTTCGGAACACCGCCCGGCGGTGGCCGCGCGTATCGTGCCACGGTGCTTATCAGTGATCCGGCGCTTGACGCGCGTTCGCTCAATGTCGCGGTTCAGTCACGTGGCGGTCCCGTCGCTGCGGGCACTCAGCGTGCGATAGAGGATGCGATCCTGACACGCGCCCGCCAGCTGCGCACACAGGCCGCACGGTTCTGAGACAGCGTTGATGTGACGGCCGCAGTCAGACCTGCGCGCCATCCATGACGCCTGACAGCCAGCTTAACTGCCGTGGCAGGCAAATGTTGTGCAGGTCGTATTCGTCTTTCATCAGCTGTCGTGCCGCCTGACCGAGACGCTGGCGTGCTGCCTCGTCATCCAGCAGGGCGGACACCTCTGCCACGAGCGCATCTCCATCAAAGAAATCTACCAGCCGACCGGTCTCATCGTGGCGAATCACCTCGCGCACTGGCTCTGTGTCGCAGGCAACGATAGCCGCCTCGCAGGCCATCGCCTCCATCAGGCTCCAGCTCAGGACAAACGGGTAAGACAGATAGATATGCACGCGGCTGACCTGCAAGAGCCGAACGAAACGTTCATACGGGATACGCCCTAGGAAATGCACGCGCGCCCAGTCCTCATCCGGGGTCTGTCCGCGCACTTCGTCGATGTAGATCTGCTTCCAAGTTTTTCCCTTTGGCGGGGATGCGCCATAGCTAACCTCTTCACCGCCGACGATGAGCACGGTTGCATTCGGACGCTCTCGCAGAAGGCGGGGCAGGGCGCGCATGAAAACGTGATAGCCGCGATAGGGCTCAAGATTGCGGTTCACAAAGGTGATGACCTCATCACGTCGGGTGACCTGCGATCCGTCATCAAGCTCTAACTGGACATCGGGCATGGGACAGGCGGTGGTCGTGTTGATGCCGTCATGACTTACCGTGATGCGATCGCGGAACTCTGCGGGAAAGGTATCTGCCTGAAACCGCGTCGGGCTGATACCGGCATCGGCTTGGGGGAAATGCAGATGGTTGTTGACGTTTTTCATCCGGATCCGCAGCGCCTGCAACCCGTGGTCGGATGTGTCGAATTCCGGATCGAAGTTAAGATGCGGATAGTCGGCGAGGTGATAAAGCTCGCAGTAGATCGCCAGCTTTGCCCGGGGCCAGACATCCTGCAGGAAAAGCGATTCGCCCCATCCCGGATGGGCAAGGATCAGATCGGGTTCATACCCCTGTGCCAAAAGCTTGCGTGCGGCCCGATAACAGGCCTCGCCACGTGTCACCTTGGTGTCGAGATCTATCAGCCACGGATGCAGCTTTTGCCCGTCGCGCTTGGGGAGTTTGTAGGGAAGGATCTGAACGCCCTGCCAACTGGCTGCCTTATCGACCCTTAGCGTCAATGCTACGCATTTATGCCCACGCTGCGCCAGAAGCGGGGCGAGATGCTTGTATTGACCGGGAAAGTTCTGGTGGATTAACAAAATATTCATTAACGAAACTCGCGGTTTTCACAGCTTATAGCGGGGCTGCGGAGTTTTGCAAAAGTCAGCTTTGGAAAATTCGAATTTTCCCATCCGCCAATTGGCCAGAAACGGGTTTCCCCGATTTTTCGCGGCTGCCACTGGACCCCGCCCGCGCGGACGCCTATCACGATTGAAACAGAAAGACTGAAGGGCCAGACCGCTTATGTCGCGCTATTCCGCAGCAGAGATCGAAGCAAAATGGCAGACGGCCTGGGACGAGGCCGGGATTTTTCGTGCTGCGCGCACGAAGGACAAGCCGAAATATTACGTGCTCGAGATGTTTCCTTATCCATCCGGGCGCATCCATATGGGCCATGTGCGCAACTACACGATGGGCGACGTGATCGCGCGCTACAAGCTGTCCACCGGTCATAACGTGCTGCACCCAATGGGCTGGGACGCGTTCGGCATGCCCGCCGAGAATGCCGCGATGGCCTCGGGCGGTCATCCCAAGGATTGGACATACGGCAACATCGCGGACATGCGCGATCAGATGAAGCCCTTGGGGCTGAGCATCGACTGGTCCCGCGAATTCGCCACCTGCGACCCCGAATATTACGGCAAGCAACAGGCGCTTTTCCTCGATTTTCTCGAAAAGGGGCTGGTCTATCGCAAGAATGCGGTGGTGAACTGGGATCCCGTCGACATGACCGTTCTGGCCAACGAACAGGTTGAGGGCGGCAAGGGCTGGCGCTCTGGCGCAGAGGTCGAGCGCCGCGAACTCACGCAGTGGTTCTTCAAGATCTCTGACTTCTCCGAGGATCTGTTGGACGCGCTTGACGGGCTGGAAAACTGGCCCGCGAAAGTGCGGCTGATGCAGGAAAACTGGATTGGCCGGTCGCGCGGTCTGGAATTCGCGTTCGAGCGTACCGATGGCGGCGCGCCTATCAGCGTCTACACCACCCGCCCTGACACACTCATGGGCGCCAGCTTTGTCGGGATATCGCCCGATCATCCGCTGGCGCGTGAGCTGGCCGAAATAAACCCCGATGTTGCGGCGTTTCGTGCGGAGTGCGCCAAGGGCGGCACCACCGAGGAGGCGCTCGAAAAAGCGCCCAAGATGGGCTATGACACCGGGCTAAAGGTGCGCCACCCGCTGAACCCAGATTGGGAATTGCCGGTCTGGATCGCCAATTTCATCCTGATGGATTACGGCACCGGGGCGATCTTTGCCTGTCCGGCCCATGATCAGCGTGACCTTGATTTCTGCCGCAAATATGACCTGCCGGTGACTGACACGTTCTTTGGCCTCAATGACCCTACGCTGGTCACGGACGAGGCGTTTGTGCCGCCCAAGACTGAAAAGGTCCGCTGGGTCGATCATTTTGCCGGGATTGATGTGGCCACGGGCCAAGAGGCGATCGACGCCACCATTGATTTTGCCGAGAAAGCGGGCTGGGGCACCGGCGTGACCAAGTTCCGCCTGCGCGATTGGGGCCTGTCGCGGCAACGCTACTGGGGTTGCCCCATTCCGGTCGTGCATTGCGATGCCTGCGGGGTGGTGCCTGAGAACAAAGAAAACCTGCCGATAGAGCTGCCGTATGACGAAGATGGCAGCCCAATCGACTTTTCCATCCCCGGCAATCCGCTGGATCGTCACCCGAGCTGGCGTGACTGCGCATGTCCTGCCTGCGGTGCGCCCGCGCGGCGTGAGACCGACACGATGGACACGTTTGTGGACAGTTCGTGGTATTATGCCCGCTTTACCGCGCCCCGCGCCGACACGCCCACCGTGATGGAAGAGGCCGAGTACTGGATGAATGTGGACCAGTATATCGGTGGGATTGAGCACGCGATCCTGCACTTGCTTTATTCGCGCTTCTTTGCCCGTGCGATGCATATCTGCGGTCATCTGCCGGAAAAGGCGATCGAGCCGTTCGACGCGCTCTTTACCCAAGGCATGGTCACGCATGAGATCTACCAGACCCGCGATGCCAATGACCGGCCTGTTTATCACCTGCCCGAGGATGTCGAGGACGGCAAGCTGCGCGCAACCGGCGAGACGGTAGAGATCATTCCCTCCGCCAAGATGTCGAAATCCAAGAAGAACGTGGTCGACCCGGTCAGCATCATCAGCGCGTTCGGCGCAGATACTGCGCGATGGTTCGTGCTGTCTGACAGCCCGCCGGAGCGGGATGTGGAATGGACCGCCGCCGGTGCAGAGGCCGCGTATAAGCACCTCTCGCGCGTGCACCGCATCGTGGCTGGCATCACCGAGGACGCGCCGCAGACCGCCACGCCAGAGGCGGATGAGGCGCTGTTGCGCGAGATGCACAAGGCCATCGATGACGTGACCAAGGGTGTCGAATCCTTTGGCTTCAACGCGGCCATCGCCAAGCTTTACGCCTTTACCAACGTGCTGGCCAAATCGCAGGCGGGCAGTGAAGCCAAGACACAGGCCGCCCGCACGCTGGCGCAGCTTATGTCGCCGATGACGCCGCATCTGTCAGAGGAGTTGTGGCAGATGCTGAATGGCAAAGGGCTGGTGGCGCACGCCCCTTGGCCGCAGGCCGATCCTGCCATGCTGGTCGAGGATAGCGTGACGCTGCCGATCCAGATCAATGGCAAGCGCCGCGCCGAGATCACCGTGCCGCGCGACATGGACAAGGCCGAGGTCGAAAAGGCAGCACTTGCGCAAGAGGCCGTGATCCGGGCGCTTGAGGGGACCACACCCAGAAAGATCATCGTCGTACCGGGGCGGATCGTGAATGTCGTTGTATAGTCGCCGTTTCCTTTTGTCGGCCCTGCCCGCACTGGCGTTGGCGGGATGTGGGTTTTCGCCGGCCTATGGGCCGGGCGGCGCGGCGGGGCGGTTACAGGGGGCCATTCTGGTCGATGCGCCGACGGAACGTCCGGATTATCTGCTGACGCGCCATATCGAAGAGCGGCTTGGCCGGGGCACACCGGGGCGTTACGGGCTGGGGTATTCGATCCAACTCAGTGAAACAGCGGCCGCCATTTCCTCTAGCAACGTGCTCACCCGTTTCAACATTCTGGGCAATGTCAAATTCGCGCTGCGCGATCTCGACACCAAAGAAGTGGTGCTGACCGGATCGGTGGACAATTTCGTCGGCTATTCCGCCTCAGACAGCACCGTGGCGACACAGGCAGCCCGGCGTGATGCGCAGGCACGGCTGATGACCATTCTGGCAGAGCAGATCCTCAGCCGCCTCACGGCTGAGGCAGGCCGCCTAAGCGCATGAAGCTGTCGCCACGCGACGCCACGGGCTATTTTGCCCGCCCCGACCCGGACAAGACCGGCCTTTTGATCTACGGCAACGATGCGATGCGCGTGGCGCTGCGCCGGCAAGAGGTCATCGCGGCCTTGCTGGGTCCGAATGCCGAAGAGGAAATGCGCCTGACGCGCATTCCAGCTAGCGATCTGCGCAAGGACCCTGCCGCCCTGCTGGATGCGATCAAGGCACAAGGATTTTTTCCCGGTCCGCGCGTTGCGTTTGTCGAGGATGCGACCGATACGATTGCAACCGTTGTGACCGACGCCCTGTCAGAGTGGCGTCCCGGCGATGCGCAGGTGATCGTGACGGCAGGCGCGCTAAAGGCGGGCGCCAAGCTGCGCAAGCTATTCGAGGCTCATAAGACGGCCTATGCAATCGGCATCTACGATGATCCGCCCAGCCGCGCCGAGATCGAGGCGACGCTGTCCAAGGCGGGGCTGTCTCAGGTGGATGGGGACGCGATGCGCGACCTCACGGCACTGTCAAAAGAGCTCGACCCCGGAGATTTTCGCCAGACTGTCGAAAAGCTCTCGCTTTACAAGCTCAATGATCCCACCCCGGTCTTGCCCGAGGATATCGCCGCCTGTGCGCCCGTTTCGACAGAGGCAGGTCTTGATGAGGTGCTGCATGTCGTGGCGGAGGCCCGCTCTGGCGAGATCGGACCGATCATGAAACGCCTGCATGCCCAAGGGGTTCAGCCCGTGGGGCTGTGTGTGGCGGCCACCCGGCATTTCAGGACGCTCTACGCCGCGGCCTCTGATCCCGGTGGCCCCGCGCAGGGTATGGCGCGCGCGCGTCCCCCCGTCTTTGGCCCGCGCCGCGACCGCATGCAGCGGCAGGCCCAAGCATGGGGCGCCCCACGGCTGCAAGATGCGCTGACGCTTTTGACAGACACGGACCTGCGCCTGCGATCAGCGGCGCAAACAGCCCCCGGTCTGGCACTTGTGGAGCGTACATTGATCCGGCTGGCCATGATGGTGCGCTAGGCCGGAGGCTTTCCCGCAGGAGCCGTTTTGGCCTCTCTGAAATCATTGCCAGTAAGGACAGGTTTTTTTATTCTAAGTTTTTTGGCGTTTTTACGTAAATTTAGGAAAGAGGACCAATATGAACCATTTCACTTTTGCTGCCACCTGCGCAGCCAAATTTTGCCTGACACCTCTGACCGCCGCTGCTGGGGAAGCATCACTGAACCGGTCGGACGGGATGCAGCTTTCAGGGCAAGAAGCCCGGTGGAAACTGGGGGCCGTTGCAAAGACGTCTGGCGGGTCGAAAATTTCAAGAAGCTCAAAGCCAAATACGAAGATATGGGCTTCACCGGTTAAGACAAACCCGGACAAAGATCAGGCCGGATGCGCTGTCGCAGCGCGCCCGGCCCATCGACCTGTCGCAAGGCAGGCGGTCAACAGGTAGCCACCGGTGGGGGCTTCCCAGTCCAGCATCTCACCACAGGCGAATACGCCGGGCCGCTCTCGCAGCATGAGCCCCTCGGTCAACGCCTCAAAACGTATGCCGCCCGCCGTGGAAATCGCCTCGTCCATCGGCTGCGGGCCTTGCAACGGTACGGACAGCGCCTTGATCAACGGGGCTGGGTCGCGGGGCAGAGGGCGCGCCCATTCCTGCAAGAGCGCCACGCGCAACGGGTCCATCCCCAGCCGCTTGCGCAGTACGTTCTTTAGGCTCTCCTTGGGCCGCGCACCCGCCAGCTTTGCGCGGACAGCGCTCAGTGAGAGGTCGGGCATCAGGTCGAGTGTCAGCGCCGCGCCCTCGCGCAAGGGCCGCGACAGCGCATAGATCCCGCCCCCCTCGATCCCGTTGGCCGATAATACCACCTCACCCCGAGAGACATGGCCGTCTGCCTCTAGGGCCACGCCCTTGAGCGGCGTGCCGAAATATGGGGCCATATGCGGCGACCAATCCACGACAAAGCCCATATTCGCGGGCTGAAACGGAGCCACCGCCCCGGTCAGATTTGCAGCCCATGCGCCATCTGATCCCAGCCGCGCCCAGCTTGCCCCGCCGCAGGCCAGCACGGTGACGTCAGGGCGCAGTTCTGTGGCACCTTCGGGTGTGTCAAAGCGCAGCGCGCCATCGTCCCACCCGGTCCAGCGCCAGCGCCGATGCAGCGTCACGCCAAGCCCCTCTAGCCGCGCAAGCCACGCCCGCAACAGCGGTGAGGCCTTCATCGCTGTGGGGAAAACGCGGCCTGTTGAGCCGGTGAAAAGCGGCTGCCCCAAGCCTTCGGCCCAGTCCATGACCTCTGCCGGGCCGAACGCTGCCAGTATTGGTCGCAACGGGGGCACGGCATCGCCATAGGCGGCAAGACAGGCCTCTGCCCCCTCATTCTTGGTCAGGTTCAGTCCCGATTTACCCGCCATGAGGAACTTGCGCGCAGGCGACGGCTTGGCCTCTGCCACGCTGACGCGCAGCCCGGCGCGCGCCATCTCCTCTGCAGCCATGAGCCCTGCGGGTCCGGCCCCGATGACCACGGCCTGTTTCATGCGTGACGCGGTTTCTGCTGTGCGGTCATGTATATTGCCTGCCCTTGTTTTTGATCCCGTGCCGCCCATCCTTTTGCCTGCAAACCCTGTCCGCAATCAAGCGAAGACCGTGAAACAAATGGATGACCCTATCTGCCCGCTATGCCTGCGCCCGATCCCGCGCGCTGCGCGCCAGAGCCTGCATCACCTTGTGCCCAAGCTCAAAGGCGGCAAGGGCGGGCCTGTCGTGTTGCTGCATCAGATCTGCCATAACGAGATTCACGCGACCCTGACAGAGGCAGAGCTTGCCCGCGACTTTGCCACGCCCGAGGCCCTGCGCGCCCATCCAAGGCTGGCCAAATTCATCGGCTGGGTGGCCAAACGCCCACCGGGATTTCACTCCAAAACACCGGGCTCCCGACGTAAGAGGTAGTAAATCTTCCGCGATTGGCCTTGACCGCGCCGGACGCCGTGTCACCTTCTGTCAACGATCCAGAGGAGATAGGGCCATGCCGACACGCCGCGCTTTTCTTGCCGGGGCTGCAAGCCTGCCAGCGCTTGCGCGTGCGGGCCATGCCTCGGATGCGGTCAGCCATGTGCTGCGTGCCGCGCCTGCCACGCTGCAACTTGCGCCGCCTGATTTCCCCGCAACGCCGCTTTGGGCCTTTAACGGCACCGTGCCGGGTGAAACCTTGCGCCTGCGCCAAGGCGACATGTTCCGCGCCCGGCTGGAGAACGCGCTGGATCAGCCCACGACGATCCACTGGCATGGCCAGCGCCTGCCCAATGCGATGGACGGCGTGCCCTATATGACCCAATCCGCCGTCCTGCCGGGTGACAGCTTTGACTATGTCTTTCCGCTGCGCGACGCGGGCACGTTCTGGTATCATCCGCATGCCAATTCGCTGGAACAGATCTCACGCGGGTTGTCGGGCGTGATGATCGTGCAAGAGCCGGATGGCCCCGATGTGGATGGCGAAGAGGTGCTGGTTTTTGATGACTGGCGCCTGACAGAGACGGCAGAGATCCATCCGTCCTTCGACAGCAGGCATGACCGGTCCCATGCCGGACGGCTGGGGAATTATATCACCGTCAATGCAAGGCAGGACCTGACAGGCGATCAAGTCTCTGGCAGTCGGCTGCGACTTCGGCTGGTCAACACGGCGACCGCACGCATCTTTCGCCTGCGGTTTGATGGGATGCGGGCGTGGACAGTGGCGCTGGATGCGATGCCGCTGGAGGCGCCAAGCGAGGTGTCCGAAATCAGCCTCGCCCCGGCACAGCGGGCCGATCTGATCGTCGACGTGACCGCCGCACCCGGCGAAGAGGCGGTGATCGGCTCTGTCGAACGGGATGGAACCTATGCGATGGTCACATGGCGCGCCACAGGCCCCGCGCAGGCGGCACGCGGCACGCCGGCAGCGCTGTCACCCAATGACATGCCCGATGTCGTATTGGAGGGGGCGCGCAATCAGCCGCTTGAAATGGAGGGTGGCGCGATGCGCGGTCTGCCGGAAGAGGCCGTGTGGCAGGGCGAGAAGCAAGCGGCGCGCAAACTTATCGAGGGCGGGCAATTCTGGCTGTTCAACGGGGTTGCCGGCATGGCCGAGGCACCGCTCGTCGATGCGGCCTTGGGCGAGACGATCCGCATCCCGATCACCAACAGAACCGCCTTTGCCCACGCGATGCATCTGCATGGTATGCATTTTCGCGAGGTGCTGGCAAACGGGCTTGGACCATGGCGCGACACGCTTCTGGTGAGGCCGGACGAGACGCGCGAGATTGCCTTTGTCGCCGATAATCCGGGCAGCTGGATGTGTCACTGCCATATGGCAGGGCATCAGATGTCAGGCATGATGAACTGGATCCGCGTGAGCTAAGGCGCGGTCCAATTTTCTTGTAAGAAAATTACACGAATTTTTGCAAAAATTCGGCCTCTGCCCAACTAGCCCCTGCACATCGCCTTGATCGCTGCCGCATGCTCTGGCGTTGCGGCCAGCGTGTCGGCACACAGCGCGCGTGCATGATCCAGCAGGTCTTCCTCGACCACCCGGTCCAACAGGCCCCAGAACATGGCCGTCGCAGCATCGATCTTTTGACCCGCCATCAGGATCATTCGCGCCCGCGACGGGCCGATAAGCGCCGCAAGCCGCGCCGGATCGGACGGTTGTGGCAGAAATCCGCGCTTCATTACCGGGTAAAAGATATTGGTGCCCGGGAGCGCCACGCGCAGATCACAGGCCAGAACCATGCCGATGGCCCCGCCGGCCACTGTGCCGTTGAGGGCGGCGACGGTCATACAGGGCAGTGCCACCAGCGCGCCCGACAGCCGTTCCCACACATCATCCGTTGCCAGCCCCGACTTTGCCGCTTCCAGATCCATCCCGGCGGAAAACACCTTGCCCTCGCCGGTCAGAACCAGCGCGCGCGCTTCTTGTGCGGCTTGAGCGATTTCCACCAACTCCTCCAGCATCTCCCGCGTCAGTGAATTGGCTTTCTCGGCCCGGTCGATGGTCACGACCCACAGGCCATCCTCATGTTTGTCCAGCCGGATCATGACAGGCCTACCCGGGCGCGGATCGCCTCATCCCGGAGGGAGATTTCCTGACCCAGCCAATCATCTGCATCCGCGCCGCACATCCAGAGCAGCGCCTTGGCAGGCCAGTCAGCCGGAATGTGCTCGGACCAGTCGAGCTGGCTGACGGGATTGACGCCGCTTGCCTTGATCTCATGCTGCATCTGCGTGGCCACAGTGCCCGGCGACAGGCCCATGATGCGCAGTCCTGCTGCCCGGTTCTCGCGGTCGGCGCAGGTGGTCAGCATCGCCGCCCCGGCCTTTGACGCGCAATAATGGCTCCACCCTTCGAGCGGGTTATGCGCGGCACCTGAACTTATCGTGATGATCGTGCCAGCGCCCGCCGTGCGCATGGCCGGCAAGACCGCGCGCATCCCGTTAAAGACGCCCTTTAAGTTGATGTCGATCACATGAGCCCAGGCATCGGGATCGACCTCGGACAGGTGCGCGATGGGTTCGATCACGCCGGCGTTGCCGATCAGCACGTCCAGACCGCCGAACGTGTCCTGCGCGGCACGCACGGCGGCGTCCATTTCCCAGTATCGGCTGACATCACAAGGTATGGCCAAAGCCTGTTTGCCGATCTCTCCGGCCAGATCCGCGATCGCCTCGCCACTGCGCGCGGTCAGCACCACATTGGCCCCCGCCCCGGCAAAGATCCGGGCCGCGGCGGCACCGATTCCGCGACTGGCGCCGGTGATCAGCACCGTCTTGCCCGTCATGTCCACATTGCTTGTCATCGCTGGCCCCCGATCGCACTTTGTTGCGCGCCCAGAGCTAGCCTGCCTTGGCGCAAACGTCCAGCAACAAGCCCTTGACCACATCCGCCCGAACCCCGAAGCTGGACCTATGATTTTTTAAACCGAAAGGGTCCCCCATGGCCATGTTGAAACCCGTCACCGGCCCGCTTTGTACCTCGGCGGCGGCGCTATGTCTTTGTATGACCGCTCCGGCCGCATTCGCCGATGTCACGCCCGCCCAGATCTGGGGGGACTGGCAATCCTATTTCGCCACATCCGGCTTTGAGATCACAGGTCAGGAGGCTCTGTCGGATGGTGCGCTGACCGTGACCGACATCACCATGCTGGTCGAGATCCCCGAAGAGGACGTGACCCTGACCATCAACATGGGTGAGATAACCCTGACAGATACGGGCGACGGGGCCGTGGCTGTTTCCTGGCCCGAGGTCATGCCGATCATTGTTGATGTCGATGGCGCTGATGACGAAGACGTGCAGATCCGTCTGGAGTATCTCACCAGCGGGCTGGACATGTCCGCCTCGGGCGATCCCGATGATATCGCCTATGCCTATACTGCCGACAGCGTTGCGCTGGAATTGCGCGATCTGATGGTCGGCGGCACTGCGATGGATCTGGGGACACTGCGCTTGGCGATGCAGAACGTCGAAGGCGCAAGCCGCACCTTGCTGGGCGATCTGCGCCAGAGCGAACAGACACTGGCCGCCGGGCCTGTGACCTACGATGTCGATATGCCCGATCCCGAGGGCGGCGAGGGCCGGCTCGTGTTGACTGGATCGACCGCCACAGTGGCCCTTGATAGCACGGCCGCGACGCCGCTCGACGTTGATTTTTCAAACATGGCCGCCGCCATAGCCCAAGGTTTCAAGACCGATGTCTCGATTGCCTATGTCGATGGCGCAACGACCTTTACCTTTGCCGAAGAGGGCCAGACAGTCGAGGGCAGCTCCAGTTCGGACAAGACCGATCTTGCCGTCTCTGTTGGTCAGGATGGCATAAGCTATGCGCTGGGCGCGGATGGGCTGAACATCGCGATGGCGGGCGCGGACATTCCTTTTCCTCTTGAATTCGCTATGAGCAAAATGGGCGTCGATGTCAGTTTGCCCGTCATGGCCAGCGAGCAGCCGCAGGATTTTGAGCTGGGTCTTTTGCTGGCGGATTTCACCATGTCGGACATGATCTGGGCGATGTTCGACCCTCAGGGTCAGTTGCCTCGCGATCCAGCGACTGTTGAGCTGGACATGGCTGGTGTTGCGCGGCTGTTCATTGATTTTCTCGACCCCGAGGCGATGGAGAGCCTTGAAGGCGGCGAAGTGCTTCCGGGAGAGGTCGATGCGCTGGATTTGAACTCGCTCACATTGCGCGCGGCGGGGGCAGAACTGACCGGGCAGGGCAGCTTTGTTTTTGACAATTCCGATATGCAGACGTTTGGCGGGATCCCGGCGCCTGACGGGTCGGTAGACCTGCGGCTGCAAGGGGCCAACGACCTGCTCGACACGCTGATTTCGATGGGCTACCTGCCCGAGGATCAGGCGATGGGCGTGCGGATGATGATGGGCATGTTCGCCGTGCCCGGCGATGGTGAGGACGTCCTCAACTCCACCATCGAAGTCCGCCCCGATGGACAGGTTCTTGCCAATGGTCAGCGCCTGCGCTGAGCCCATAGAGACCACGTCGGAGACGTAAACCTGAATAACAAGGGGCCGTTCGCGCGGCCCTTTTTCGTGTCGCCAGCGCGGTTATCCGCCGCCAAAGATCACGGCATGCATCGCGCGCCCGGGCCAGAGTGTGAACGCCCCCGTCAGCACAAGCGCGAGGAGGTAAAGCTGGATCATCGCAGTGCGGTGACCGGCTATATCGCCGCGGCGGACTGCCCGGATCGCATGGGCCAGCGTGACCAGCACGAGCACGGACAAAAGGTGGATGATGGAAAACGGCCCGACCCACCGGAATTCGTGAATCCAGAAACTCGACAGGGCAACAAGCGCCATGGCGCCCACCCAGATATAGCCGAGCGATTTGTGAAACCGGGTACCTTTCGGGGCCGCCAGCTGAACCGCCCCCAGACCCATGGCCAGAAGCGCGGCGAGCGCATGAAACGAGACAATGACTCCGTCATTCCAAAGGGCTTGCCAGTTCATCCTTAGCCTCCGTTGGGAATCGTGTGCGGGTAAGGGCCCAAAACCGGTTAGTGGAGAACAGCTTCGACTTATGCGAAAGTTAGCAGAGCCTGATTATTCCTTCAACGATGCGCGGCCATAATGCGCGCTGCCTTGCACAGTCCCCCCTCCCGGTCTACCTGTCTTGGCAATCAAGGAGACCGCAATGGATCGACCGCTCGAAGACCTGACAGAAGCCCTCTTGGCCGCTGCGAAAACCGCCGGGGCCGAGGCGGCCGACGCGCTGGCCGTGAACGGACATGCCCAGATCATAGACGTGCGCGCGGGCACGCTGGAACAGGCTGAGCGCTCTGAGGGGACAGATATCGGGCTGCGCGTGCTGATCGGGCGGCGACAGGCCTGCGTGTCGGCCTCTGACACGCGCGACGCCACGATTGCGATGCTGGCGGAACGTGCCGTGGCAATGGCGCGCGAGGCCCCCGAGGACCCCCATGCGGGGCTGGCGGACCCCGAGCAATTGGCCGTAGATCGCGATTGGGCCGGGCTTGAGCTTTACGATCCGTCGCCAGAACCACAACCGGCCGAATTGCAGGAACGCGCCCGCGCCGCAGAGGCCGCCGCGCTGGGCATCGAGGGTGTCACACAAGTCCAATCGGCCAGTGCGTCATGGTCGGATCAGAGGCTGCATCTGGCGGCAAGCAACGGGTTTTCGGGCAGCTATCGGCGCTCTGACAGTTCGATAAGCTGCGTTGCCATTTCCGGCGAAGGCACCGGGATGCAGCGTGATTACGACGCCGACGCCCGCGTTTTCGCCGCCGACCTGCGTGACCCGATTGAAATAGGACGCGTCGCGGGCGCGCGCGCGATCGAGCAGATCGGCGCACGAAAACCACCCACAGGACGCTACCCGGTGCTTTATGACGAGCGTATCTCCGGCTCTTTGATCGGGCATCTGCTGGCCGCTTCGAACGGGTCTTCCATTGCGCGCGGATCAAGCTGGCTGCTGGGCATGCTGGGCGAGCCGGTATTGCCGGACGCGCTGTCGCTGATCGAGGACCCGCGCCGCCCGCGCGCCACCGGGTCGCGCCCCTTCGATGCCGAGGGCCTGCCGACCTATGAGCGCGCCATCGTCGAAAACGGGCTGCTGACCGGCTGGACCCTTGATCTGGCAACAGGACGCAAGCTGGGCCTGCCGTCTACGGCCAATGCGCGGCGTGGCACCTCTGCGCCGCCCAGTCCGGGCGTCGGCAATGTGGCGCTGACCCAAGGCGACCGGAGCCGCGAGGATCTCTTGCGCGAGATGGGCACCGGGCTTTGGGTGACGTCGATGATCGGCGCCACGATCAACCCCAATACCGGCGACTATTCGCGTGGCGCGTCGGGCTTTTGGGTGGAAAACGGCGAGATCGCCTATCCGGTCAATGAATGCACCATTGCGGGCAGCCTGCCTGACATGCTGCGCAGGATCGTGCCAGCCAATGATGCCCGTCCGTGGCTGTCGAGGGTTGTGCCGTCGCTGCTGGTCGAGGGGATGACCCTTGCCGGAGACTGATCTGGCCCTGTTGATCGAGGCGGCAAAGGGCGCAGGAGAGATCGCGATGCGGCATTCCGGCCCCACGGCGCGGGTCTGGGACAAGCCGGGCGGGCTTGGCCCGGTGACGGAAGCGGACCTGGAGGTGAATGCCTATCTTGCCGATGTTCTGCAGTCGGCGCGGCCCGGCCATGGATGGCTCTCTGAGGAAAGCGAGGACAGCGCGGCGCGGCTGGAGCGTGACGAGGTGTTCATCGTCGATCCGATTGACGGCACCCGCAGCTTTATCGAAGGATCGCGCACATGGGCGCATGCGTTGGCCATCACGCATCGTGGCAAGGTCGTGGCCGGGGTCATTTATCTGCCGGCGCGCGACAGGCTGTATGCCGCCGCAAAAGGGCAAGGCGCCACGCTGAACGGTGCACCTATCCGCGTGGGCACGCGTGACGACCTGGACGGGGCCGAGGTGCTGGCGGCCAAGCCGGTCTTTGCCCCGGAGCATTGGCGCGCTGACGTACCCGCGATGACGCGCGGGTTTCGCCCGTCGCTGGCGTATCGGCTGGGGCTGGTGGCCGAGGGGCGGTTCGATGCGATGTTCACCCTGCGGCCAAGCTGGGAATGGGACATCGCCGCGGGCGCGCTTATCCTGAGTGAGGCGGGGGCTGTAATCTCTGACCGGCGCGGCAAGGATCTGCGGTTCAACAATCGCGTGCCGCAACTTGACGGTGTGGTGGCGGCCAATGCACAACTGCACAACGCGATCCTCGACGCGCTGTTGTAACCCGGCGGTGCGGCTGTGGTGTAAAGGTCAGTTTGATTGAGGGGCTCTGCCCCTCGCGTTGAAATTCAAAGGTGAATTTCAACGCTCACCCCGAGGTATTTTGGGCCAGATGAAGCTACGGTCAAAGAATCGTGCGAAATGCTGGACGTCGTGGATCGCCGGGCTACCTGCCGACATCATTACGGGAGAGTGTTCATGGACGGACAAACAATAGAACAAGATCCGCGCACAGCGGAAGCGTTGCGGCAACAAGACGTGTTCAAGCAGGCGATGGCGCAAATCGAGCGCGATAACCGCAGGCGCGAAGCCGCAGGATATGCGATCATGGCCGGGGCGTACGCGCTTGAGCCTGCGGCGAAGGGTGAGGGATTGCCGGGCAAATTGGTGCACGGTGCCCAGCTCTTTTTGATCGCGGCAGCGGGGATCATTCCCAACTACCTCGTCTGGAGCGTTCTTCTGTCATAGGCGCCTTTTGGGGCTTGCCGTGCGCGCCGCGCCGCATCTAATACGGTCGTGGCCCTCAAGAGGTTGGCATGGCAAGATCCGATAATGTGACCGGCGCGTTGTTGATGGTGGGGGCGATGGCCGGCTTCACCTTCAACGATACCGCCATGAAGGCGATGGCCGGTGATGTGCCGCTTTATCAGCTATTGTTTCTGCGCGGCATCCTGACCACGATTGCCGTGGCAGTTATGGCGTGGCGCATGAAGGTTTTTGCGCCAAGCCTGCCTGCGCGGGATTGGCAGCTTATCGGGTTGCGGACGGTGGCGGAAACTGGGGCCGCCTATTTTTTTCTAACGGCGCTGTTCAACATGCCGCTCGCGAACGTGACGGCGATTTTACAGGCTCTGCCGCTGACCGTTACCTTGGCCGCGGCACTGGTTTTTCGCGAGGCTGTCGGCTGGCGCAGGATGCTGGCGATCCTTGCCGGGTTTGTCGGGGTCATGCTTATCGTGCGGCCCGGAGCGAGCGATTTCAACGCCTTTTCGGTTTATGCGCTTATTGCGGTGCTGTGCGTCACGGTGCGCGATCTGGTGACGCGGCGGTTGTCGTCGGCGACGCCGTCCATTTTCGTCACATTGGTGACCTCTGTGGCGATCATGGCGGTTTTTGGTTTTGCGAGCCTTGCCGCCCCGTGGGCGCCCATGGGGGGGCGCGAGGTCGGGTTGATCACGGTTGCCGCGACCTGCATCATTGCGGGCTATCTTTTCTCGATCATGGTGATGCGGGTGGGCGAGATCAGCTTTGTCGCGCCGTTTCGCTATACCGGATTGCTGTGGGCGCTGTTGCTGGGGTGGGTCGTTTTTGGGGAATGGCCCGTGTGGCAGACACTTTTGGGGGCGGGGGTCGTGACCGCCTCGGGTGTCTTTACCCTTTACCGGGAGGCACGTCTGGCGCGCAGAAGGCCTGTCGCACCGTCGCCTCATTCACGTTGAATCGCTCCTGAAAGAAGGCGCGTGTCGCATCGTCTAGCGGGGCCAGTTTGCTATGCTGTGCGCGGCTGTCGTTGTCGTCATGCACAGCGCGCAGATACATCGGGCTTTGCGGATCGATCAATGTGGGCATGCTCAGATGCAGTTTGTGATGCCCGTAGTTCATCACCGTCTTTGGGTCGCCCGGCTTGAACAGAACCGCCAGCCCGCAGGCAAGGAACTGTCCCTGTACAGGCTGCGCCAAGATGCCCTCAGGGCCCAGCTGCACGGCGTAGCCTGAGGAATATTCGATCACGAAATTCTCCCAGCCCGCCCACATCTTTTGGGACAAGCGGGCCGTGCGGCGGATCCCGCGCACGAAATTGGTGCCCACCGCATCATCGTCATCCAGCCGAAATTGCAAAGAGGGGTCCTGATCCTCGCCCAACTCTTGCTTGATGGCGAGTTGCATCGCGGTGCGGTGGCGCATCGGCGGACGGGTGATGACCTTTATCTGGGGCACTGTCGCGCAAATGTCGTTAAGGCGGGACCACCACGGTTCGGGCATGTTTTCCCCGGTGATCACCAAAAAGGTAAAGCGCCCGTCCTTTTGGGCGGCGAGGCTGGGAAGGGTCAGCGTCTCGAAATGGCGAAATCGCAGGGCCATGCGTGCATCGTCAAAAAGATAAGCCTCGCGCGCAGCGACGCTGTCATGCATGCGTTTGAATCCGCCTAACGCCGGATAGGAAAATCTGCAGATACCAATGCATCTCATAACGGGTGTTGTCCTTGACCGCTCTCGTGCATGGTGGCAAAGCCATGCGGCGCAAACAAGGCCAAAGACGGGCGTTGCGCAGGTGACCGTGCCAAGGCGGCTGATGTGATCAACGCAGTATGCCGTGTGATGTGCGGCAAGTCCTGTTGACACCTGTTCCGACTCCCCCTATACGCCGCACATCTCGACAGCAGGGGCCGCCCTGTTTGTCGGCTTCAAATATTAAGTGGACAAGATCCGGGCCATTTGAGGGCCCCGATCCTCTGGGAACCCACCGCGTCGTTCACCTCGGAATGGGAACGATTGCGGTATTTGCGCTTTGCGGACGCGTGATGCGTGACTGGAACTGAAACCGCGCGGGGGTGACCCGGTGCAAACACATGTGTTGAGAGACGGGGAAAACGCCCAATGCCAACGATTCAGCAGCTGATCCGCAAGCCGCGGCAGCCCAAAGTCAGAAGTCAAAAGTCGATGCACCTGCAAGGGTGCCCGCAGAAACGCGGCGTTTGCACGCGCGTTTACACCACCACGCCGAAGAAGCCGAACTCGGCCATGCGGAAAGTGGCCAAGGTGCGCCTCACCAACGGGTTTGAGGTCATCAGCTACATTCCCGGCGAAAGCCACAACCTTCAGGAGCACTCTGTGGTTCTGATCCGTGGCGGCCGCGTAAAAGACCTTCCCGGTGTGCGCTACCACATCCTTCGCGGCGTGCTTGACACGCAAGGCGTCAAGGACCGCAAGCAGCGCCGTTCGAAATATGGCGCGAAGCGTCCAAAGTAAGAGGAATTACAGATGTCTCGTCGTCACGCTGCTGAAAAACGCGAAATCCTGCCCGACGCCAAGTATGGCGACCGGGTTCTGACGAAATTCATGAACAACCTGATGATCGACGGCAAGAAATCCGTTGCCGAAACGATCGTCTACAACGCGCTCGATCGCGTCGAAGACAAGGTCAAGCGCGCGCCGGTGGAGATCTTCCACGAGGCGCTCGACAATATCAAGCCGTCGGTCGAAGTTCGCTCGCGCCGCGTCGGTGGTGCCACCTATCAGGTGCCCGTCGAAGTCCGGGTGGAGCGCCGCGAGGCGCTGGCGATCCGCTGGCTTATCAACGCTTGTCGCGCCCGCAACGAGAACACCATGGAAGAGCGCCTCGCAGGCGAACTTCTGGACGCGGTAAACTCGCGCGGTACGGCCGTCAAGAAACGTGAAGACACCCACAAGATGGCCGAAGCCAACAAAGCTTTCAGCCACTACCGCTGGTAAACTCCTAGAGGCATAGCATCATGGCACGCGATTATCCGCTCGAACGCTACCGTAACTTTGGCATCATGGCCCATATCGACGCAGGCAAAACAACCTGCTCGGAGCGTATCCTGTTTTACACCGGCAAGTCCCACAACATCGGTGAGGTGCACGATGGTGCGGCCACCATGGACTGGATGGAGCAGGAACAAGAGCGTGGCATCACCATCACGTCGGCTGCCACCACCACCTTTTGGCAGTGGCAGGAAGATCCGACGAAAGAGGGTACTGACGACACCAAGTTCCGGATGAACATCATCGACACACCCGGACACGTCGACTTTACCATTGAGGTCGAGCGCTCGCTCGCCGTTCTCGACGGTGCGATCTGCGTGCTGGATGCCAATGCCGGTGTTGAGCCCCAGACCGAAACCGTCTGGCGTCAGGCAGACCGGTACAAGGTGCCGCGCATTGTTTTCGTCAACAAGATGGACAAAATCGGCGCTGACTTCTTTAACTGCGTCGAGATGATCGAAGACCGGACCGGCGCGCGCGCTGTTCCGATTGCTATGCCCATCGGTGCCGAGACCGAGCTGGAAGGCATTATCGACCTCGTCACCATGGAAGAGTGGACGTGGAAGGGTGAAGACCTTGGTGCGTCCTGGACGCGTCAGCCGATCCGCGACAGCCTCAAGGCTCAGGCCGACGAGTGGCGCGCAAAGCTCATCGAGAACGCCGTCGAAATGGACGACGACGCGATGATGGAATACCTCGAAGGCAACGAGCCCGACGTGCCGACCCTGCGGACACTGATCCGCAAGGGCACGCTGTCGCTGACATTCGTGCCGGTTCTGGGCGGCTCTGCGTTCAAGAACAAGGGTGTTCAGCCGCTTCTGAATGCTGTGGTCGATTACCTGCCGAGCCCGCTCGACGTGGTCGATTACATGGGCTTCTCGCCGGATGATGAGACAGAAACCCGTGACATTCCGCGCCGCGCGGATGACACGATGCCGTTTGCTGGCCTCGCGTTCAAAATCATGAACGACCCGTTCGTTGGCTCGCTTACCTTCACACGCCTCTACTCTGGCGTGCTCAAGAAGGGCGACAACATTTTGAACTCGACCAAGGGCAAGAAAGAGCGCGTCGGTCGTATGATGATGATGCACTCGATCAATCGCGAAGAGATCGAAGAGGCATTTGCCGGTGACATCATCGCGCTTGCCGGTCTGAAAGACACAACAACGGGTGACACGCTTTGCGATGCCAAGGCGCCTGTCGTTCTGGAAACCATGACCTTCCCCGATCCTGTGATCGAGATCGCGGTCGAGCCAAAGACCAAGAACGACCAGGAAAAGATGTCCCAAGGCCTTGCGCGTCTGGCGGCAGAGGATCCGTCCTTCCGCGTCGAGACCGATATCGAATCCGGTCAGACCATCATGAAGGGCATGGGCGAACTGCATCTCGACATCCTCGTTGACCGCCTCAAGCGGGAATTCAAGGTCGAGGCCAACATCGGTGCGCCGCAGGTGGCTTACCGTGAGACGATCGGCCACGAGATCGAGCACACCTACACCCACAAGAAACAGTCGGGTGGTTCGGGTCAGTTTGCCGAGGTCAAGATGATCATCTCGCCGACAGAGCCGGGCGAAGGCTACTCCTTCGAATCCCGCATCGTCGGTGGTTCGGTGCCTCGCGAATACATTCCCGGTGTCGAAAAGGGCATCGAGAGCGTCATGGACAGCGGTCCGCTCGCGGGTTTCCCCGTGATCGACTTCAAGGTCGCCCTGATCGACGGCAAGTTCCACGACGTGGACTCCTCCGTGATGGCGTTCGAGATCGCGGGCCGTATGTGCATGCGTGAGGGTCTGCGTCGCGCAGGTGCCAAGCTGCTGGAACCGATCATGAAGGTCGAGGTCGTGACACCCGAGGATTACACCGGCAACGTTATCGGCGACCTCACGTCGCGTCGTGGTCAGGTCTCTGGTCAGGAACCTCGCGGCAACGCTATCTCGATCGATGCCAACGTGCCGCTTGCAAACATGTTCGGCTATATCAACACCCTGCGCTCGATGTCCTCGGGACGCGCCCAGTTCACGATGCAGTTCTCGCATTATGACACGGTGCCATCGAACATCAGCGAAGAGATTCAGTCGAAATTCGCCTAACCCGGGTGGCGGGGTGAACCCCGCCCTACCCATCACCGTAGGGTGGGCGCTCAGCCCACCATCCGAAAAAGACAGGAGGCCATCATGGCAAAAGAAAAGTTTGACCGTTCGAAACCGCATGTGAACATTGGCACGATTGGCCACGTTGACCACGGCAAGACGACGCTGACGGCGGCGATCACGAAGTATTTTGGTGATTTCCGTGCGTATGACCAGATTGACGGCGCGCCCGAAGAAAAGGCTCGCGGGATCACCATCTCGACGGCGCACGTGGAATACGAGACCGAAGCGCGTCACTACGCGCATGTCGACTGCCCCGGCCACGCCGACTACGTCAAGAACATGATCACCGGTGCCGCCCAGATGGACGGCGCGATTCTGGTTGTGAACGCGGCCGACGGCCCGATGCCGCAGACGCGCGAGCACATCCTGCTGGCCCGTCAGGTCGGCGTGCCTGCGCTGGCGGTTTTCCTCAACAAGGTCGACCAGGTCGATGACGAGGAACTGCTGGAACTGGTCGAGATGGAAGTGCGCGAGCTTCTGAGCTCCTACGACTTCCCCGGCGATGATATCCCGATCGTTGCGGGATCCGCTCTGGCGGCGATGAACGGCGACAACCCGGCCATCGGCGAAGAGAAGATCAAAGAGCTTATGGCGGCTGTGGATGAGTACATCCCGACGCCTGAGCGCGCGGTTGACCTGCCGTTCCTGATGCCTGTCGAGGACGTGTTCTCGATTTCCGGCCGCGGCACGGTTGCCACGGGCCGTATCGAGCGTGGCCTGATCAAGGTCGGCGAAGAGATGGAAATCGTTGGTCTGAACAAGAACAAGAAGACGACCTGCACGGGCGTCGAGATGTTCCGCAAGCTGCTCGATCAGGGCGAGGCCGGCGACAACGTTGGTCTGCTTCTGCGCGGCATCGAGCGTGAAGCCATCGAGCGCGGCCAGGTGCTGTGCAAGCCCGGCTCGGTCAACCCGCACACGAAGTTCGAGGCCGAGGCGTATATCCTCACCAAGGAAGAGGGTGGCCGTCACACGCCGTTCTTTGCCAACTATCGCCCGCAGTTCTACTTCCGCACGACGGACGTGACCGGCACGGTGACGCTGCCCGAGGGCACGGAAATGGTGATGCCGGGCGACAACCTGAAGTTCGAGGTCGAGCTGATCGCCCCGATCGCGATGGAAGACGGCCTGCGCTTTGCCATCCGCGAAGGCGGCCGCACCGTCGGCGCCGGCGTGGTCTCAAAGATCATCGAGTAAGCGTAAGCTGCTACGCATAGTGTGGGCAAATCGCCCACGCTACCAAAGCTATCTAAAGGGCGCCGGGGACGGCGCCCTTATTTTTTGCGCCTCATCTGGGTCAATCTGCCGCAAAGCGACCTTGGCAACCCCGGCACGCATGATTGCGCCATCACGGCGCGAAATGCTGCGCCTGCATCCTCATTTGTTGAAAGATAACAACGCCGCCCCCGCCAATGCTGCGATTGCGAAGTGGCTTTGTATGCCATCGCATTCCGCTAACTTATTGAAATATTGACATTTTTTTAGAAATCCCGATGCTGGCGAAAGTTTTTAGGAGATCATGATGGATCAGGTGAACCTCTCGGCTTGGGAAGGAAAGAGTGAGACGCAAACCGGCGTCATCAGCACAGCACAGGCCGCGCAGATCCACGCGACGCTGGGCACCTCAGGACATGCCGCACCCACCGAGGGCGAGGTTATGCCGCCGCTTTGGCATTGGTTCGCCTTTGCGCCCACTGTCGCAAATGACCGGTTGGCCCGCGACGGGCACCCCAAGCTGGGGGATTTCCTGCCGCCCGTGCCGCTGGGGCGGCGAATGTGGGCCAGCGGCGCGCTCAGGTTTCATGCGCCGCTGACCGTCGGCACCCCGTTCGAGAAAAGCTCGCGCATTGCCAAGGTGGCCGAAAAAGAGGGCCGAACCGGGCGCATGGTCTTTGTCACCGTCGAGCACCAGATCGCGGCGAGCGGGCGCACGCTCATCGAGGAGCGTCAGGATATCGTGTATCTTGATATTCCAGACCGGTTTCGCGCGCCTGAAAAAATGCCGATGCCAGAGGCACCCGCGCTGCACGAGCGGACCCGCGCGACAGAGCCGCTCTTGTTTCGGTTCTCGGCCATCACCTTTAACGCGCACCGTATTCACTACGATCTGCCCTACGCACAGACGGTCGAGCATTATCCCGGCCTTGTGGTGCATGGCCCGCTTCAGGCGTGCTGGCTAATCGAGGCGGCGCGAACATATCAGGGCAGCGTACCGGCGACGTTCCGGTTTCGTGGTGTGCATCCAATGCTGCTTATCCCGGACGAGCCGGGCGATATCGACATCATGGCGACAGACTCCGGGGAGGGGACGCTATCGCTGTATTCGGGACAGGCCGGGCATCAATGCATGCAGGCCACCGCAAACTGGGAGGAGACCACATGAACAGATTGTTGCAAGGGATGCGAGTCGTCGAGGGATCGGCCTTTGTCGCCGTGCCGCTGGCCGGTATGACGCTGGCCCAGATGGGCGCCGAAGTGATCCGTTTCGACCGGCTCGAAGGTGGGCTTGATGCCGGGCGCTGGCCGCTGGCCCCATCGGGGCAGAGCCTGTTCTGGTCAGGTCTGAACAAGGGTAAGAAATCCATCGCGGTTGATCTGCGCAGCCCCGAGGGCAAAGAGCTCGTGACCCGCATCATCACCGCGCCGGGCAAGGATGCGGGCATGTTTCTGACCAACCTGCGGGTGCGGGGCTGGATGGATTACGAAAGCCTGAGCGCGCATCGCAAGGACCTTATCATGGCGACACTGTTGGGGGATCGGCATGGCCGTCCACAGGTGGATTATACTGTGAACCCCGCGATCGGCATCCCGCAGATGACCGGGCCCGAGGGGCATGACGCACCGGTTGCCAGCGCGCTGCCGGCTTGGGATCTGATCGCAGGCAACATGCTTGTTTCGGCGCTGCTGGGGGCAGAGCGGCACAGGCTTCGCACCGGAGAGGGGCAAGAGGTGGTCATGTCGCTGAAAGATGCCGCAGCGGCGACGCTGGGCCATCTGGGCATGATCGGCGACGCGGCGGTGAACGAGACGGAACGCGGCAAGGCGGGCAATGCGCTTTATGGTGCCTATGGCGGGGATTTCACCTGCGCCTGTGGACGACGTGTCATGGTGATTGGCCTGACCGGGCGGCAATGGGCCGGACTGGTCAAGGTCACTGGGACGCAAAAGGACATGGCCGCGCTGGCGAAACGCAGCGGCATGGATCTGGGCGACGAGGGCGCGCGGTGGGAACTGCGCCACGAGATCACCGAGATTCTGCGCCCGTGGTTCGCGGCGCGTCGGGTGGCCGAGTTCGCTGGCATGTTCGACGAAAAGGGGCTGACCTGGTCGGTCTTTCGCAGCGTCAAAGAGGCAGTTCGCGAAGATCCCGATTTCAGCGAGGCGAATCCGGCCTTTTCCATGCTGGATCAGCCGGGGCTGGGCCGTTTTGCGGTGCCGGGGCATCCGGCTGAGTTCGGCAGCCATGCGCGGATCAAGCCGGTGGCGGCGCCGCGTGTGGGTGAGCACACCGAAGAGGTGCTGGGCGATGTGGCCCGGCTGAGCGACACGGAAATCGCGCAGCTCTTTGACAAAGGCGTGGTGCAAAGCCCGCGCTATACCACGAAATCAGCGGCCTGATGCGGGCGCGACGGTGCAGCGGAAAATTCCCTGTGCCGTCGCCTGAAAGGGCGCTTGATATCCGGGCCAAGGTGGCGTAACCACACCCCCGGCCATAGGGGTATAGCTCAGTTGGTAGAGCGACGGTCTCCAAAACCGTAGGTCCCGGGTTCGAGCCCTGGTGCCCCTGCCATTTTCCTGAAATTTCAGTGAACTGCGCGTCCTGAACTATGGGCGCGTACCGGCATGTCGTCATGCTTTCGCCGGATCCAGACTACATTGCCGCCGCATTTCAGCCGTAGGAAAGACGTGAATCATCTTTTGGCCTTGATTTGGCCCGGATGACCCACGCGGGGGCGTGTGCAAGAAGAGTGTTTACATGAGTGACCAAAGCGATGTTATGTCGAGCCGACAGACCAATGGATCGCGAGATGGCTTGCCGCAGGCTGCTGTTCGGTCCCAGGTGGCGGGGACCGATAAAGATATCGAGCAGAATGTAGAGCGGATGATCCGCGCCATGGTGGTTGATGGCGATCAGCATCCAATCCCGCAGGGCCAGCCACCTCAGACACCGGCCCGTGATCGCGCAGCCCCGCGCAAATCTGTGCCTGAGATGGGCGAAAGGGCGGGCGAGACAACCCGCGTCGACAATGTTGCACCAGACCAGTCGCGTGCGACGTTGCCACGCGCGATCCGCGGATTTCGACCCAAGCGCAAGCATCTGCTGCTGGCGGCGCTGGGGCTGGTCATGATCCTGCGCCCGCTCTTGTTGCCTATTGTCGTTTTCGTAACCTTCTGGCTCGGCTGGATCGTATATCTGACACTCGGTCCCGAACGCTGCGCCGAAATCTGGGGTGGGCTCTGGGCGCGCTTTGCCCAACGCCACCCGACGCGGGCGGAACGTCTGCACCGCCGTGCTGATGCCTTTGCAGAGCGCTTTGACAGGCTGCTGGACAGGCTGCCGGAATCTTGGGCAGAGCGGCTTGCCCTGCCGGATCTGTCGCCGCCGCCAGCGGATGCTCCCGATCGGCCCGACCCGTTCGACCGACTTGCAGCGCAGATGCGCGAGACCTGAGCGCAACGGTTCTGAGGCCCCGCCACAGGTTGCGCGTCTCGGCCCTTGAATTCGGTGCCGCCGCCGCGTATGTGCCACGCAACAAACGCCGTTCAGAGAGTTCATCACGCATGGCCCGCACCAACCCTATACAGTTCATCCAGCAGGTCCGCTCCGAAGTGAGCAAGGTCGTCTGGCCCACGCGCCGTGAGGTCATTCTGACCACTGTTATGGTCTTTATCATGGCGGCTTTGACGGCGATCTTCTTTGCGCTTGTTGATCTTTTGATCCGCAGCGGATTGGAAGGGCTCTTGGGTCTCTTCTAAGGCGACGTGTAATTGATGCACCATGAGCCTTGAAATGAAGGGCGAAGGGCGGTAGTTGACGCAACACTTCGACACGGCGCGCGGCGATTCGAGCCCGCGCGCTGATTTGTTTTTTCGGGGTGTTTCAGGCCAAAGGCCTGATTGAATTGAAATTTTCCGACAAATGTCGGGGCAGTGAGGGACTTGGCTCATCATGGCGAAACGGTGGTACTCGGTCAGCGTTCTCTCGAATTTCGAGAAGAAGATCGCAGAACAGATCAGGACATCGGTGGCCGAGCAGGGCCTCGAGGACGAGATCGACGAAGTGCTGGTGCCCACCGAAGAGGTGATCGAGGTGCGCCGCGGCAAGAAAGTGACAGCAGAGCGCCGCTTTATGCCGGGCTATGTGCTGGTACATATGGAAATGTCAGATCAGGGCTATCACCTGATCAACTCGATCAACCGCGTCACCGGGTTTCTTGGTCCGCAAGGCCGCCCGATGCCGATGCGCGACGCCGAGGTGAACTCGATCCTGAACCGCGTGCAAGAAGGCGAAGAAAGCCCGCGCACACTCATCAGCTTTGAGGTTGGTGAAAAGGTCAAGGTCAACGACGGGCCGTTCGAGGATTTCGACGGCATGGTCGAGGCCGTGGACGACGACAACCAGCGCCTCAAAGTGACGGTGTCGATTTTTGGCCGGGAAACCCCGGTCGAACTGGAATTCACGCAGGTCACCAAACAAGGCTGACCTGACGTGCGAGCCGTGGGAGGCGAGGGCATCGCGATGCCCGGACCGGACCACACAACATCAAAGGCCAAGGGGCGCGTCCTGAGGCCGTTGGACAAGGAGAGGCCGAATGGCCAAGAAACTCGCTGGCAAGATGAAACTGCAGGTCCCTGCAGGCAAAGCCAACCCCAGCCCGCCCGTGGGCCCCGCGCTGGGTCAGCGCGGCATCAACATCATGGAATTCTGCAAGCAGTTCAATGCTAAGACGCAGGACATGGAAGTTGGCGCGCCGTGCCCGACCGTGATCACCTATTATCAGGACAAGTCCTTTGAAATGGACATCAAGACGCCCCCGGCGTCCTACTACCTGAAAAAGGCGGCCAAACTGCAGGGCGGATCCAAGACGCCCGGCAAAGAGACCATCGCCACGGTCAGCCCCAAGCAGCTGCGCGAAATCGCAGAGGCCAAGTGGAAAGACCTGAACGCAAACGACGTCGAAGCAGCCATGAAGATCATTCAGGGCAGCGCGCGTTCCATGGGCATCGAGGTGAAGTAATCATGGCACAGCATGGAAAACGGACTCGCGCCGCACGCGAAGCAGCCCACGGCAAGCAGAACCTGACTGTCGAAGAGGCGGTCTCGCTGATCAAGGGCAACGCCACCGCGAAATTCGACGAAACCGTCGAGATCGCCGTGAACCTTGGCGTGAACCCACGCCACGCGGACCAGATGGTGCGCGGCGTCGTCGGCCTGCCCAACGGCACTGGCAAGGACGTGCGCGTCGCTGTCTTTGCGCGTGGCGCCAAGGCGGACGAAGCCAAAGAAGCCGGGGCCGATATTGTCGGCGCCGAGGACCTGATGGAAACCGTGCAGGGCGGCAAGATCGAGTTTGATCGCTGCATCGCCACGCCTGATATGATGCCGGTCGTCGGCCGTCTGGGTAAAGTGCTTGGCCCCCGCAACCTGATGCCGAACCCCAAAGTGGGCACGGTGACGATGGATGTGGCCGACGCGGTTAAGGCGGCGAAGGGCGGCGAAGTGCAGTTCAAGGTCGAAAAGGCCGGGGTTGTGCACGCAGGCATCGGCAAGGCGTCCTTTGACGAGGCCAAGCTTGTCGAAAACGTCCGCGCGTTCATCAACGCGGTACACAAGGCCAAGCCGGCTGGCGCCAAAGGCACCTACATGAAGAAGATCGCGCTGAGCTCCACCATGGGGCCGGGCGTTACCGTCGAAGTGTCGGACGCCGCGTCAGAGTAAGCTCTGTGTCTAACGGATAAGATCAGGGCCCCCGGTTTCGGGGGCCTTTTTCGTTTGGGACGATGTTAGGTTGGCTGGACTTTGCCGAGCTTGACATGCGTGATACAGCGTTGGCAGAAGGGTCACAGATTGGAGTGCGTTATGGAATTTCGGCCGGGACATGCTGCGCGAGAAAGCGATATTTTTGACCTGTTCGTAACGACCTTCTCTGCCTCTGAAGGTCCAGACGAAGGCGCGGTCATCGGTACGCTTGTTCGCGACATGATGGAAACAACTCCAACCCAAGATTTGTTCGTTTGGTCTGCATATGAGGGAAAAGAACTGCTCGGCTGCATTTTCTTTTCCCGTTTGGTTTTTGCGCAGGATGAGCGCACAGCATTCATCCTGTCTCCAGTCGCCGTTAAACCTACCTGTCAGAATACAGGTGTCGGGCAAAAGCTGATTGCTCACGGGTTGGATAAGTTGCGCGAAAATCGCATTGATTTCGTGACGACCTACGGCGACCCAAATTATTACGCTAAAGTCGGGTTCAGGCAAATCACAGAGGAATTTGCTAGTCCTCCACTTGAACTAAGTTTTCCGGAAGGATGGTTGGGACAATCGCTTACAGGTGCGGATGAAAGACCAATGACTGGAGCGTCCAGTTGTGTTTCAGCACTGAACAAGCCTGAGCTTTGGTAGTGTAAGTCTAGGGTCAGACTCGACCTCGATTTGCAATCTTAGTCAGCCGTGGCCTGTGCAATTTTCCTTTGCTCAATGTCAGAGCTTTCTTTAGGGATATTGCTGGCTTTACATTTCAGACCGACTAAAATTACCCCTTCACATTCGCGCGGATGTTTCATACACCCCGCAACAGCGCTTGTGGTCCGATTCGTCGGGCCACCTGTGTTTCGTCCGAGACGGTGGGCGCGCCGGGATTTGCCGGGGCTTAATCTCCTGCCTGAGACGGGAAAGACCAGATTTCTATGCGGCTCTCCGGTTTCCGGTTTTGGCGCTTCTGGCTCAGCCCGTTATGCGGACCCCTTTGCCGGGTCGTCAAGATCCGGTGCGACTGAGCCGGGGATAACCCCCAATACTGGAGTGAAACTGTGGATAGAGCCCAGAAAGAGAAAGTGGTCGAGGAACTCGGCCAGATCTTCGAAAGCTCTGGCGTCGTCGTGGTAGCCCACTACGAAGGCCTTACAGTTGCCGAGATGCAAGACCTGCGCGCCCGTGCGCGTGAGTCAGAAACATCTGTGCGCGTTGCCAAAAACAGGCTCGCCAAGATCGCCCTTGAGGGAAAGCCATGCGAAAGCATCGGCAATCTTCTCACGGGCATGACCGTACTCACCTTTTCCGAGGACCCTGTGGCAGCAGCCAAGGTCGCCGAGGGTTTCGCCAAGGATAACAAGAAGTTTGAGATCCTTGGTGGTGCAATGGGTGAAACGGCCCTGGACCGGGCCGGTGTCGAAGCCACGTCGAAACTGCCGTCGCGCGAGGAGCTTATCTCCACGATCGCTGGCATGCTTGGCGCACCCGCTTCGAACATCGCCGGTGCGATTGGCGCACCTGCAAGCAATATCGCAAGCATACTTTCGACCATCGAAGAGAAGGCGGAAGCAGCTTAAGCAACTGCAAGACCTGCGTATCCGGTTGCAAGACCGACGTTGGAACACATCTTAGAACGGAAAGAGCTGAAAAATGGCTGATCTGAAAAAACTCGCAGAAGAGATCGTTGGTCTGACGCTTCTCGAAGCGCAAGAACTGAAAACCATCCTGAAAGACGAATACGGCATCGAGCCCGCTGCTGGCGGCGCTGTGATGATGGCCGGCCCCGCAGATGGCGGCGGCGGCGATGCTGCAGAAGAGCAGACCGAATTCGACGTTATCCTGAAAGCGGCCGGTGCCTCCAAGATCAACGTGATCAAGGAAGTCCGCGCGATCACGGGTCTGGGCCTCAAAGAAGCCAAAGACCTCGTCGAAGCTGGCGGCAAAGCTGTCAAAGAGCAGGTTTCCAAGGACGAAGCCGAAGAGATCAAAGGCAAGCTGGAAGCAGCGGGCGCCGAGATCGAACTCAAGTAATGGTGCGCATGGCGCCGGTTTTACGACGCCACATGCGACACTGATACAAGGCTGGGCCCGGACAATCCGGGCCTGGCCGAACCTGTCTCAGAGAGGCCCTGACGTATCGGGGCTTTTCTCAGGCGAGGTTTTATGGTCGGGAGGCTTCTGGTGGGACAGAAGCCAAGAATTGACCAAGACCCGCTCTCTCTGATGGCCGCGCCGCTGTAGCCCGACAGTGCGCATGGCCGGTGAGACACGAAAGGTGACCACACATATGGCGCAATCCTTCCTTGGCCAGAAACGTCTTCGGAAATATTATGGCAAAATCCGCGAAGTGCTGGAGATGCCGAACCTGATCGAGGTTCAGAAATCATCTTATGATCTGTTTCTGAAATCCGGCGATCAGCCCACGCCCGCCGATGGCGAGGGCATCAAGGGTGTGTTCCAGTCGGTCTTCCCGATTAAGGATTTCAACGAGACCGCCGTTCTCGAATTCGTCAATTACGAGCTGGAAAAGCCGAA
Organism: Roseovarius sp.; assembly: GCA_965656855.1. Classification (GTDB taxonomy): domain Bacteria; phylum Pseudomonadota; class Alphaproteobacteria; order Rhodobacterales; family Rhodobacteraceae; genus Roseovarius. The sequence continues at coordinate 8,903 of CBFHML010000091.1, read as the reverse complement.
ATACGACGTCGAGGAGTGCATGCAGCGCGACATGACCTATGCCGCTCCTCTCAAGGTGACGCTGCGTCTTATCGTGTTTGATGTCGACGAAGACACCGGCGCCAAGTCGGTCAAGGATATCAAGGAACAGGACGTGTTCATGGGCGACATGCCCCTGATGACACCGAATGGCACCTTTGTGGTCAATGGCACCGAACGTGTGATCGTTTCCCAGATGCACCGTAGCCCCGGCGTGTTCTTTGACCACGACAAGGGCAAGACGCATTCCTCGGGCAAGCTTTTGTTTGCCTGCCGCATCATCCCCTATCGCGGCAGCTGGCTCGATTTCGAATTCGACGCCAAGGACATCGTGTTCGCGCGTATCGACCGTCGCCGCAAATTGCCTGTGACGACCCTGCTTTATTCGCTGGGTCTCGATCAGGAAGCGATCATGGACGCCTATTACGACACGGTCGATTATTCGCTTAAGAAGGGCGAAGGCTGGGTCACCAAATTCTTCCCCGAGCGTGTACGTGGCACGCGTCCGACCTTTGATCTGGTCGACGCAGAGTCGGGCGAAATCATTGCCGAGGCTGGCAAGAAGGTCACGCCGCGTGCTGTCAAGCAGCTGATCGACGACGGCAAGGTCAAAGACCTGCTGGTGCCGTTCGAGCATATCCTTGGCAAGTTCGTCGCCCGTGACATCATAAACGAAGAAACCGGCGCGATCTATGTCGAGGCCGGTGACGAGCTTACGCTCGAGCGTGACAAGGCCGGTGACATCACCGGGGGCACGTTGCAGGATCTGCTGGACGCAGGCATCACCGACATCCCGGTGCTGGATATCGACAACATCAATGTCGGTCCCTACATCCGCAACACGGTGGCCGCGGACAAGAACATGAACCGCGAAACCGCGCTCATGGACATCTACCGCGTCATGCGCCCCGGCGAGCCGCCCACAGAAGAGGCAGCCTCGGCGCTCTTTAATACGCTGTTCTTTGATTCCGAGCGCTACGACCTGTCGGCCGTGGGTCGCGTAAAGATGAACATGCGTCTGAACCTCGAAAAACCAGACACTCAGCGCACGCTGGACCGCGAAGACATCGTGGCCTGCATCAAGGCGCTGGTGGAAATGCGCGACGGGCGCGGCGATATCGACGATATCGACCACCTCGGCAACCGCCGGGTCCGGTCTGTGGGCGAGCTGATGGAAAATCAGTACCGCGTCGGTCTTTTGCGGATGGAACGCGCGATCAAGGAGCGCATGTCCTCGGTCGAGATCGACACGGTGATGCCGCAGGACCTGATCAACGCGAAACCCGCTGCCGCCGCCGTGCGCGAATTCTTCGGCTCGTCGCAGCTGTCGCAGTTCATGGACCAGACCAACCCGCTGTCCGAGGTCACGCACAAGCGTCGCCTCTCGGCGCTTGGCCCCGGCGGTCTGACACGCGAGCGTGCTGGCTTTGAGGTGCGCGACGTGCACCCGACCCATTACGGTCGTATGTGCCCGATTGAAACGCCCGAAGGCCCGAACATCGGCCTGATCAACAGTCTCGCCACCTTTGCGCGGGTCAACAAGTACGGCTTTATCGAGACGCCGTATCGCAAGGTCGAAAACGGGCAGGTGACCGACGACGTCCAGTACATGTCCGCGACCGAAGAGATGCGGCACACGGTGGCTCAGGCCAACGCGACGCTGGATGAGGGCGGCAAGTTCGTCAACGAGATGGTCAACACCCGCCAGTCCGGCGAATATATGCTTGCCCCGAATGAGCATGTGGACCTGATCGACGTCAGCCCCAAACAGCTGGTCTCGGTTGCGGCCTCGCTGATCCCGTTCCTTGAGAATGACGACGCGAACCGCGCTCTCATGGGCTCGAACATGCAACGGCAGGCCGTGCCGACGCTGCGGTCCGAGGCGCCTCTTGTGGGCACCGGCATCGAGGGTGTCGTCGCCCGCGACTCTGGCGCATCCGTGCTGGCCAAACGTGCCGGAATCATCGACCAGGTCGATGCACAGCGGATCGTGATCCGCGCGACGGCTGATCTGGAAATCGGTGATCCCGGCGTGGATATCTACCGGATGCGCAAATTCCAGCGCTCCAACCAGAACACCTGTATCAACCAGCAGCCGCTCGTGAAGGTGGGCGACACTGTGACCAAGGGCGAGGTGATTGCCGATGGTCCGTCGACCGATCTGGGCGAACTGGCGCTTGGCAAGAACGTGCTCGTCGCGTTCATGCCGTGGAACGGCTACAACTTTGAGGACTCCATCCTGATCTCTGAGCGGATCGCGCGGGATGACGTCTTTACCTCGATCCATATCGAGGAATTCGAGGTGGCCGCCCGTGACACGAAGCTGGGACCAGAAGAGATCACACGCGATATCCCCAACGTGGGCGAAGAAGCGCTGCGCAATCTCGACGAGGCGGGCATCGTCTATATCGGTGCTGATGTAGAGCCGGGCGATATCCTTGTGGGTAAGATCACCCCCAAGGGCGAAAGCCCGATGACGCCGGAAGAAAAGCTTCTGCGCGCTATCTTTGGTGAAAAGGCCAGCGACGTGCGTGATACGTCCCTGCGCGTTAAGCCGGGTGACTATGGCACGGTCGTCGAAGTGCGCGTCTTTAACCGCCACGGTGTGGAAAAGGACGAACGCGCACTGCAGATCGAGCGCGAAGAGGTCGAGCGTCTGGCGCGTGACCGTGACGACGAGCTTGGGATCCTTGATCGCAACATCTACGCCCGTCTGAAATCGCTGGTGCTGGGCAAGACCGCCGTCAAAGGCCCCAAGGGCGTCAAGGCAAACTCGGAAATCACCGAGGAGTTGCTGGAAACGCTCAGCCGTGGCCAGTGGTGGCAGCTTGCTCTCAAGGATGAGCAGGACGCACAGATCGTCGAGGCGCTGCACGACCAGTACGAATCGCAAAAGCGCACGTTGGATGCCCGTTTCGAGGACAAGGTCGAGAAGGTCCGTCGTGGCGACGACCTGCCGCCGGGTGTGATGAAGATGGTCAAAGTCTTTATCGCGGTGAAGCGCAAGCTTCAGCCGGGTGACAAGATGGCGGGCCGTCACGGCAACAAGGGCGTCATCAGCCGCGTGGTCCCGATGGAGGACATGCCGTTCCTCGCGGATGGCACACCGGTCGATTTCTGTCTGAACCCGCTGGGCGTGCCGTCGCGTATGAACGTGGGTCAGATCCTTGAAACCCACATGGGCTGGGCCGCGCGCGGCCTTGGCATCCGCATTGATGACGCGTTGCAGGATTATCGCCGCACCGGCGACCTGACACCCGTCCGCGAGGCGATGCACCACGCCTATGGTGACGATGTCTACGAAGAGGGCATCGCCGGTATGGACGAGGCCAAGCTGGTCGAGGCGGCACATAACGTGACGGGCGGTGTTCCGATCGCGACGCCGGTCTTTGACGGGGCGAAAGAAGCTGACGTGAACGACGCGCTGATGCGCGCCGGTTTCTCGGAAAGCGGTCAGTCGGTCCTGTTCGACGGGCGCACGGGCGAGCAGTTCAGCCGCCCCGTGACCGTCGGGGTCAAGTACCTGCTCAAGCTGCACCACCTTGTCGACGACAAGATCCACGCACGGTCCACTGGCCCCTATAGCCTCGTGACCCAGCAGCCGCTGGGCGGCAAGGCGCAGTTCGGTGGTCAGCGCTTTGGTGAGATGGAGGTCTGGGCACTCGAAGCTTACGGCGCCGCCTACACCTTGCAGGAAATGCTGACGGTGAAGTCGGACGACGTGGCAGGCCGGACCAAGGTCTACGAGTCGATCGTGAAGGGTGAGGACAATTTCGAGGCCGGCGTGCCGGAATCGTTCAATGTTCTCGTCAAGGAGGTCCGGGGTCTGGGCCTCAACATGGAACTCCTGGATGCGGAGGAGGACGAGTGACGCACCTGCCGGGCTGACGCCCGGCCGACGCAAACTCGGTAGGCCGGGCATATGCCCGGCCCTCCCCACCGACAGCCTCTAAGGATTTGAAAATGAACCAGGAACTTACAAACAACCCGTTCAACCCGGCAGCGCCGGCGAAAGTGTTCGACGAGATCAAAGTCTCGCTCGCCTCGCCAGAGCGGATTTTGTCGTGGTCCTACGGCGAGATCAAGAAGCCCGAGACGATCAACTACCGCACGTTCAAGCCCGAGCGTGACGGCCTGTTCTGTGCGCGCATCTTTGGTCCGATCAAGGATTACGAATGCCTGTGCGGCAAATACAAGCGCATGAAATATCGCGGCGTCGTCTGCGAAAAATGCGGCGTGGAAGTCACGCTGCAAAAGGTCCGCCGCGAGCGTATGGGCCATATCGAACTGGCCGCACCCTGTGCGCATATCTGGTTCCTGAAATCGCTGCCCAGCCGTATCGGCCTCATGCTCGACATGACGCTGCGCGATCTGGAGCGGGTTCTGTATTTCGAAAACTACGTGGTGATCGAGCCGGGCCTGACGGACCTCGCTTATGGTCAGATGCTGACTGAAGAAGAGTTCATGGACGCGCAGGACGCCTATGGCATGGACGCCTTCACCGCCAATATCGGTGCCGAGGCCATCCGCGAGATGCTGGCGAATATCGACCTCGAATCTGAGGCCGAACAGCTGCGCGCCGATCTGGCCGAGGCCACGGGCGAGTTGAAGCCCAAGAAGATCATCAAGCGCCTCAAGGTCGTCGAGAGCTTCCTTGAATCCGGCAACCGCCCGGAATGGATGGTCATGACGGTTATTCCGGTCATCCCGCCAGAACTGCGCCCGCTGGTGCCGCTGGATGGTGGCCGCTTTGCGACCTCCGACCTCAACGATCTGTATCGCCGCGTCATCAACCGTAACAACCGTCTCAAGCGGCTCATCGAGCTGCGCGCGCCCGACATCATCGTGCGGAACGAAAAGCGGATGTTGCAGGAATCCGTGGACGCTCTGTTTGACAACGGTCGCCGTGGCCGCGTCATCACCGGTGCCAACAAGCGCCCGCTGAAATCGCTCTCGGACATGCTCAAGGGCAAGCAGGGCCGCTTCCGCCAGAACCTTTTGGGCAAGCGGGTCGACTTCTCTGGCCGTTCGGTGATTGTGACCGGCCCCGAGCTCAAGCTGCATCAATGCGGCCTGCCCAAGAAGATGGCGCTGGAGCTGTTCAAGCCGTTCATCTACTCGCGGCTGGAGGCCAAAGGCCTGTCCAGCACCGTCAAGCAGGCGAAAAAGCTGGTGGAAAAGGAACGCCCCGAGGTGTGGGACATCCTTGACGAGGTTATCCGCGAGCACCCTGTGCTGCTGAACCGCGCGCCGACCCTGCACCGCTTGGGCATTCAGGCGTTCGAGCCGATGCTTGTCGAAGGTAAGGCGATCCAGCTTCACCCGCTGGTCTGCTCGGCCTTCAACGCCGACTTTGACGGTGACCAGATGGCCGTGCACGTGCCCCTCTCGCTGGAAGCCCAGCTGGAAGCGCGCGTTCTGATGATGTCCACGAACAACGTTCTGTCGCCCGCCAACGGCGCGCCGATCATCGTGCCATCGCAGGATATGGTTCTTGGCCTCTATTATACGTCGATCATGCGCGACGGCATGAAGGGTGAGGGCATGACATTCGCCTCCATCGAAGAAGTGCAGCAGGCGCTGGACGCGGGCGAAGTGCATATGCACGCCAAGATCACCGTGCGTGTGGCCCAGATCGACGAGACCGGTCAGGAAGTCATGCAACGCTTTGAGACAACGCCGGGTCGTGTGCGCATTGGCGCGCTTTTGCCGATGAACGCCAAGGCACCGTTCGAGCTTGTGAACAAGCTTCTGCGCAAAAAAGAGGTGCAGCAGACCATCGACACCGTCTACCGCTACTGCGGTCAGAAAGAGTCCGTGATCTTCTGTGACCAGATCATGTCCATGGGCTTTAAGGAAGCGTTCCGCGCGGGCATTTCCTTTGGCAAGGACGACATGGTCATTCCCGACAGCAAGTGGACAATCGTCGAAGAGACCCGCGATCAGGTCAAAGGCTTTGAGCAGCAGTACATGGACGGCCTCATCACGCAGGGCGAAAAGTACAACAAGGTCGTCGATGCCTGGTCGAAGTGTAACGATCAGGTCACCGATGCGATGATGAACACCATCTCGGCTGACAAGGTGGACGAAAACGGCGCCACGATGGAGCCCAACAGCGTCTACATGATGGCGCACTCGGGCGCGCGTGGCTCTGTCACGCAGATGAAGCAGCTGGGCGGCATGCGTGGCCTGATGGCCAAGCCGAACGGCGACATCATCGAAACGCCGATCATCTCGAACTTTAAAGAGGGCCTGACCGTTCTTGAGTACTTCAACTCTACTCACGGCGCGCGGAAAGGTCTGTCTGACACCGCTCTGAAAACGGCGAACTCGGGGTATCTGACCCGTCGTCTGGTGGATGTGGCACAGGACTGTATCGTGCGCGAGCATGATTGCGGTACTGACCGCGCCATCACCGCAGAGGCCGCCGTCAACGATGGTGAGGTTGTCGCCTCGCTGGCCGAACGTGTGCTGGGCCGTGTCGCGGCTGAGGATATCGTCAACCCTGTCAGCAACGAGGTGGTCGTGGCCGAGGGCCAGCTGATCGACGAACGCACAGCCGACGCGATCGATCAGGCTGCCGTACAGACCGCGCGCATCCGTTCGCCGCTGACCTGTGAGGCCGATGATGGCGTCTGCGCCATGTGCTACGGTCGTGACCTTGCACGCGGCACGATGGTCAACACCGGCGAGGCGGTCGGCATCATCGCGGCGCAGTCCATCGGTGAGCCGGGCACACAGCTGACGATGCGGACCTTCCACATCGGCGGCGTTGCACAAGGTGGTCAGCAATCCTTCCAGGAAGCGAGCCAGGAAGGCGTGATCGCGTTCGAGACCGAACAGCTTTTGGAAAACTCATCCGGGGAAACCCTCACGATGGGCCGGAACATGAAGCTGATCATCAAGGCAGAGAATGATGTCGAACTGGCCAGCCACAAGGTGCCTTATGGCTCCAAGCTGCACGTCAAGGACGGCGAAAAGGTATCGCGCGGCGATAAGCTTTTCGAATGGGATCCCTATACCCTGCCGATCATTGCCGAAAAGAGCGGCATGGCCAAATTCGTGGATCTGACTTCGGGTATCTCGATCCGTGACGTGACCGATGATGCCACCGGCATGACCCAGAAGATCGTGACCGACTGGCGCGCCGCGCCCAAGGGCAACGAGCTCAAGCCGGAGATCATCATCGTCGGCGCCGATGGCGAGCCTGTGCGCAACGAGGCGGGCAACCCGGTGACCTATCCGATGTCGGTGGACGCGGTTCTGTCCATCGAAGAGGGGCAGGACGTGCATGCCGGTGACGTGGTCGCACGCATCCCGCGTGAGGGTGCCAAGACCAAGGACATCACCGGTGGTCTGCCGCGTGTGGCCGAACTCTTTGAGGCACGTCGCCCCAAGGATCACGCCATCATCGCCGAAATCGACGGCTATGTTCGCTATGGGCGCGACTACAAGAACAAGCGCCGCATTTCGATCGAGCCCGCCGACGACACGATGGAGCCGGTGGAATACATGGTGCCCAAGGGCAAGCATATTCCGGTTCAGGAAGGCGACTATGTCCAGAAGGGCGACTACATCATGGACGGCAACCCGGCGCCGCATGACATCCTGTCCATCATGGGTGTCGAGGCGCTGGCCGAGTACATGATCGACGAGGTGCAGGAGGTCTATCGTCTTCAGGGCGTGAAGATCAACGACAAGCACATCGAAGTGATCGTGCGCCAGATGCTCCAGAAGTGGGAGATCCTCGACAGCGGGGAAACCACACTTCTCAAGGGAGAGCATGTGGACAAGGCAGAGTTCGACGCGGCCAACGAAAAGTCGCTCGAGCGCGGTAAGCGCCCCGCACAGGGCGAGCCGATCCTGCTGGGCATCACCAAGGCGTCGTTGCAGACGCGGTCCTTCATCTCGGCGGCGTCGTTCCAAGAGACGACACGCGTGCTGACCGAGGCATCGGTTCAGGGCAAGCGCGACAAGCTTGTCGGGCTGAAGGAAAACGTCATCGTGGGCCGCCTTATCCCGGCGGGCACTGGCGGTGCCACGCTGGACATGCGCCAAGTCGCGCAAAAGCGGGACAACGTGGTCATCGAGGCACGCCGCGAAGAGGCCGAAGCCGCCGCAGCCCTTGCTGCCCCGGCGCAGGACGATGTGGTTGGCGGCGACGAGTTCGACACGCTGATCGACACGCCCGAAAGCCGCGAAGACTGAGGTCTGCGACAAGATTGAGAAAAGGCCCCGTCACTGGCGGGGCCTTTTTCGTTTGGGGTGGCGAGTAAACTTCAAGGCCTTTGCAGGCGATAGATTTTTTCACCGGCGCGGAGTCACGGCCGTCAGGCCGCCGCGCATCGCCGGGCCGCCCCCCGGCACGGCGATTTGGCTGATGCAGGCGCAGGTCTGGAGGTAAGGCTTACTCTGCAGGGATAAAGTGCCAGATCACCATCTTTGGATCGCCACACCGCGGCCCACCGACGTGCGGCTTGGCGATAGCCCGCCCCATACTTTCTGGGTGGACGCGCAGTACGAGGATAGGGAATATGCCTACATGACACGCCAACATTTTACCTTGTTGCCCGACACCCCAACCCCGCCGGAGGCGCCGCTATGACCCCCAAAGATATGGTGCTGACCCCACGCGGGCTGCGGTTTCGCGGGCAGGTTTATCCCTGCACCATCGGGCGGGGTGGCATCCGATCCGACAAGCGGGAGGGCGATGGCGCGACGCCAGTGGGCACGCATAGCATTGTCGGCATGCTCTACCGGCCAGACCGCATAGCGAAACCCGCTGATTGGGCGGTGCCGATCCGGCCCGGTGATCTGTGGTCGGATGACCCCAAGGATGAGGACTACAACCTCATGGTCAGCGCGCCCTATGCGCCCTCGCACGA